>JBFXII010000202.1:0-6095 GCA_050176095.1 Desulfomonilaceae bacterium | reverse complement strand
TTTTCAATTACATCGCCGTATATAGTAGCCTTGTTTGAGTTGTTGTTAGCTGCTTTTGCATTTGGCTCCTGCTGTTTTTGAGCTACGGCGTTATCGCTCTCAGACCAGCCAATCCTGATAATTCTGGAATCGGATTGGTTCTGGCTGTTTAACTTTATTGTGACCTGAGCTTCATCAAGTCCTAATGTCGCCAAGTCAGACGGAACAGGAGAAATCACCGAAATGTAATTTAGATCTCTCAGTTTCCAAAGTATTCCGGTTACATTCCAGTCTTTTATGGGGGCGATCTTTTCGGGTTCATCCAGATTCCATTTCTTTTCAGCGGTTTTGTTGAACAGCCATTTTTGCTTGAATAATTGAATTTCAATAGATTGGATGTCGGGAATATTAAAGCCTACTATGGACTTGTCCCTTAAATTGTCATCAGCCAAGTCAAAATCAGTGATCGTTGAATCGTCAATCACGAAGACAGCGTCTGAATCGTCTGCTTTTACGTAGGTCCCTTTCTTGGGAGTGGAATCGTTTTGGGGTTTTATCTCAGATCCGATGAAAAGTGTTTTCTTGAGATCCTTCCCAATGACTGAGATGCTATCGGACGGTTCTTTGAGGCCGTAAGATTCAAGATTGTCTTTGGCGCCATCTACAATCTCCAGGGCTTTGAGGCTTGAAAGCTTCCTGAGTAAGGTGCTGATAACCACGTTTTTGACTCTAAAATTTTCCGGAGAGGTCATCCTCCATTGACTGGCGCCCTCTCTGAGGAACTCATTGCTCACGCCTTTCTTCTGAATTATGACCTTGTCAATTTCAGACGGAGCTATCGAAAATACTGTCTTGTCGCGAAGATCGAAGACATTCTTTTCGAGGGCATTCTTCAGAGTGTCAGCGACCAGGAACAATTTGGGATTTTCGTCTAGCCTCATGTAGTAGGAAGTCTTGGACGGGTTGGAAGCCCCAAATACCATGGCATGATTCTGCCCGGGCTCTGTTGTGAAACGCACCGTGAGCGTTGGTTGATCAAATCCGTAATCCGACCACTTGACATCCTTTTCACTTATGGTTTTTTCAGGCGCCGCTTCCTGAAGCGTCTTCAAGACAGAGTTAACAGCATATTCATCGGCTCTTGACTTGATCGGCTTGACGATGCCCCATTCAGAATCCGATTGCGTCAGTTCTATTTCTCCGATTTCAGATCCGGAAAGTCCGATTTTAACTATCTTGTCTTTAACTTCCCCGATGAATTTCGATGACTGAGTTTCCTGCTCTATTCTGTCCTGCTTGTAGCCGTGCTCCACAAAGATTATGTAGGCTGAAATACCGGCTAACACCATGAAGTAGATTATCAATCGTGATAGTTTCATCGTTAAACGCTCTTCATTCGATTAATCATCAAAAGACACTGATATTGAACAGCATCTTCGGGCTTATTTCGCAGATACTCTACGGCGGTAGACAAAAACTGTAATTCCAACAACCACAACCGTCAATGGAGTCAGAATTACGGGAATAACAAAAGCCAGGAGCGAATCATACGCTGTTAGAACCACCGGCTGTGCTTTCAAGGACTTCGGGCGTATAGAGATGAGATTTTCGTCTTCAGCCAGCCATGAAATGGTGTTCATGAATAAATCACCGTTACCCTGTAAACGATAGAATTTGTTTGACGCAAATTGAGAACTACCGAAAACAACAATGCGGGATTTCTTCTTTGATTCCGCTGAGTCCTCAGCTTTACCGGAATCCACTGTCTTTTCGCCTTCCACTTGCGCTTTAGTGGAATCCTCATTCTTGTCAGATTTATCGGGTAGCTGATTTGACGGTTCCACCGCCAGGATGGAAACAGCCATCACCGGAATTGGTCCCTTCCTGCCATTTTTCTCGTCGAATTCCGCTGAACCCGAAAGCAACTGAGATTCTGAAATTGTCCACGATACCGGGCTTGTTGACGCCAATTCCAGGGCGGTCACGTTATTGGGTAGATTTTTCAGGATTCTTACCGAACGTGCTTGAGGAAAGAAAGAGGCAACATCGAAGTTCTTTGTGATCGGAAATTGAGCATAGGAAGTGATCACGGGCATCAGGTAATCGCCACCGAGAGCCTGGCTCATCTTATCCACAACAATGTCATCAGTCAGTTCAAAACCATATTTGGACAGATGGTTGGCAAGCTCTTTGGTCTGAAACGGATTCATCAAGATCATCAAGGCTCCGCCACGCTTAAGGAAACGATCTATAGCGGCAATTTCTTCTGGCATGGGATCGGTCCGAGGCCCTGCGATAATCAGCATAGCCGCATCGGCCGGAACTTCTGTCGTTTGAAGGAGAATGAGTTCTTCGGTCTTATAGTTCTGTTTCTCCATTTGCTCTTTTGCAACGCTCAGGCCGATGGCATCGGTGGACGAAGTGGATAACTCTCCGTGACCTCTTAAGAAATATATCTTTTTGACTTCATCTCTACGTAATCTCATCAATGCGTTGGTAACGGCTTCCTCATCAAGTTGATTCAATCTCTCCGTCTTGCCTCCTGATTTGATGAGGACTGTAGGGTAAGAATCGACCTTATTCTGCAATGCAATAGCTCTCTCCTTGTCCGGATCATAGAACTTGTATTCCAGTCCGTTCCATACATCCCTATAACGATCCAGCAGATCGCCTACTTCCATTCTGGAACGCTGATCCTTGGTCTCGAAAAAAGCTAGCGCCTCTATCGGCTTGTTCTCATTCCTGAACTGTTCAGTCACCTTGAC
The DNA here is from genome assembly GCA_050176095.1 of Desulfomonilaceae bacterium. Classification (GTDB taxonomy): domain Bacteria; phylum Desulfobacterota; class Desulfomonilia; order Desulfomonilales; family Desulfomonilaceae; genus CAITZA01. Next base: position 3,351 of record JBFXII010000202.1, on the reverse strand, counting down.
GCTTTGAGAGGAAAGCGTGTGTTGTTTCTCCTCGGTAAGGTCCCATCTTGAAGGATTTTTCAACGCAATATATTGAATGCCTACGATTATGGCCAAGAAAACCAATATTCCGATGATGGAGCTTGAGCCAAGTAGGATCTTATTAGTGGTGTATGATTTCGCCATAAGCTATCCCCTCCATCGTAAAGATTCCAAAGATCTCAGACACAAGAATATGAAAAAGGCCGAAAACAATATGAAGAAACTGACATCCGCTAATGAAATTACCCCCTTGTGAAAAGACTCCAGTCTTTCAAGAATGGATAATTGCTTCAGGACAGCGCCGGCGGTCTGGCCGACAAACGAAGACGTCCAGCTGATTATCCAGAACATCAGGGCCAGCCCAAAAGAAAGGGCCGCCGCTATGATCTGGTTTTCAGTCATCAGAGACACAAAAATGCCCAGACCGACGAAAGCAGCTCCCATCATTATCAGCCCGAGATATCCCGTAAGAAAAACCCCCGTGTCGATGCCTCCAAAACGCCACAGCATTACCGGATAGCTCAATGTGCCCAATAACATCGCCAGCAGAACCAATATCGCTGCGCAGAATTTCCCCATTACCACAGACAAATCCGATATCGGATAAGTAAGAAGTAATTCAATGGCGCCCGTCTTCTTTTCTTCTGAGAAAAGTCTCATCGTAAGCAATGGCGTCAGGAATAACAACACTATGCTCATATTTTGGATCAGAGGCCTGATCACAACATCAGTCAAGTTTATCCTCTGGGAAATCATCGGATCATTGGCTGCCTGAAGTGAAATGAGACTCATGACTGAGAGATTTGCCCAGAAAAAGAAACCAGAAATCAAAAGAAACATTGCAATTACGGAGTATGCGATCGGAGAAACAAAGTAATTTGCGATTTCTTTTTTAAATACCGCAACGAATCCTGACATTTAGGCTACCTCTTTTTGATCTGAATTATCACCAGACACTGATTCACCGGTCTCCTCTGTTATTAAATCAATGAACACATCTTCAAGACTAAAATCTATGGATTTGAGTTCAAGCAGATCCCAGCCCTTTTCCACAATAGCTCTGGCTATTCGCGATCTGACTTCAACTCCGGGTTCTGATTCCACCGTCAACGTAGAAACACCTTCTATACTTGAGACGCCAGGATTTGCCGAAACAAGACCGGGAATCTCAAAAAGGAGATTCTTCAGGTCCTTCTCGTTGACCCTTGCGGTAACAGTACACCTCAATGACTTACCCTTGGCCGCCAATAAATTCGCCGGCGTATCCTCAGCCACCAAAGATCCCTTGTTTATTATGATCACACGATCACATATCTGGCTGACCTCCGGAAGTATGTGCGTTGAAAGAATCACCGTCTTGTCTTTTGCCAGCCCTTTTATAAGGCTACGTATCTCTCGTATCTGACGTGGATCAAGCCCTATGGTAGGCTCATCCAGAATTATTATCGGAGGGTCCCCAATTAGCGCTTGGGCTAAACCCAACCTTTGACGGTAACCTTTAGAGAGCCACTTAACCAGTTTGCCCATTACGTCGCTGAGTCCTACCGCATTGGAGACTCTCGCAATCTCGTCCGATCGACGATTCGATGGCACCCCCTTGGCGCGACAGACAAATTGCAGGTAAGAATGCACTCGCATCCAATCATACAAAGGCACATTCTCTGGCAAATACCCCAGGTTACGACGAATGCTCATTGATTGCCCGGCCACGTCCATCCCCAAGATCTTGACCGTGCCCGAACTCGGCGGCGAGTAACAGGTCAGAATTCTCATTGTGGTTGTCTTTCCCGCACCGTTAGGACCCAAAAAACCTACCACCGATCCCGTCTGAACCGTGAAACTGATATCTCTGATGGCGGCCAAGCGACCGTAATACTTGGTCAATCCTTGAACCTCTATCATGTCTGAACCTCCTTAAAGCCTACTCACTAATTTTGCCTTTCTACTGATCATGGTCAATTTGTCAAGCCTTGTAATATTAGCCTATATATAACTGTTAGTTAAACAAATCTTTATAAATTATTTTTATTATTTTTCAATAATAGTCTGATTTAAATGATTATATTATGTGATGATGTTGACGCTACGAGTCTGGCGTGGTATAAACAATTGACAGGTACTTACTGATTATTCGTAATTTATTATACAATCACTCAGGCGGTGTAAAGAATGGACAACGGCACGGTATTCAGGAAGGCTACAAGTTTCGGAGCGGTTCTATCTTGTTTTCTTATTCTTGTAATCACTTTAACAACCGCGCCGGCCACTTACGCCGAGCAGGCAGCGAAACTCCAGGCGGAGAACGCCTTTTTCCGTGGAAGTCATTTCTTATCGCGGGACAATATCTCCGAGGCCTTGCCGGCCCTTGAAGAAGCGGCAAAGCTCGACCCTAGCGTGGCAAAATACAGGCGGGTCCTGGCGATAGCTCTTAACAACCATGGAATTCGCCTGGCCAAAGAAGGCAAACCCCTGGAAGGCCTTAAATCGATTGAGAAGGCGATTTCGATAGAGCCTGATGACACTGAGCTTCGGGGTAATTTCGTGAGCGCAGTATTACAGGCTGTAGCGGGTCAGAATGACAAGGTTAAGGTCGAAGACAAGATTTATTTTGTTAAGAAAATTCTAGAACTCAACCCTGAAAACGCTTCAGCGAAAAAAGCCTTGGCTGCGTTAATAAACAATCAGGGAATAAGCCAATCAAAAGGCTCCGAAATTTCATCCGAGATTGAGACCCTCAATTCGGCCCTTCAACTAGATCCGACGAATCAGAAGATCAAGAAGAATCTGAGTATGGTTTATTATAACATGTCGTTGGAGAAGGGTAAGGAGAATGCTTTTGAGGAACAGATTGAGCTGCTTCGAAAGGCTGCCTCTTACGTGAACCAGGATGCGGTAATTTCGGATAGCCTCGGGAGGGCGTTGTCAAATCTCGCCGTGATCAAGGGAAAGCAGGGCAAAGTAGATGAGCAGATAGCTTTACTGAAAGAATCGTTGCAATTAATCCCGGATGACCCGATCGTCAAAAAGAACCTTGCTGCAGCTTATAACAATCAGGCGATAAACTCCAAGGAACTGAAAACTCTCGAGCGGATTTCACTTCTAGAAAACGCTCTTAAGATAGATCCTAAGAATCAGACCACTCTTTCCAATCTCTCAACTCTCCTGGTGAGACAGGCGGTGGATGATTTTAAGGCCGGGTCTTCAAAAAACGCAATCTCCTTACTTGAACGGGCTATAAAAACCGACCCTTCTAACAAGGCAGCCCAATCTAATCTTGCGGTTATATATCATAATGAGGCTCTCAAGAAAGGCGAAGAGGGCAAGACAGAC
>JBFXII010000201.1:0-6111 GCA_050176095.1 Desulfomonilaceae bacterium | reverse complement strand
TGATGGGGCGACTTCCCAGAAACAGCATTGCGGACTTACGGTTTCTGGGGAGGAAGCTAATTATGTTAGCTATACTACGCCAATTTTTGATCAAAACGGAAAAGTCATCTATGCCATGGTCATAGCCATGGACATCGGGGACAAAGTTAAACTGCAGAAAGAGCTCCAGGTTTCAAAGGACTTCCAGACAAACCTAATTGAAAACTCCATCCACGGGATTATCGCTACGGACGAGACTTGGAGAATAGCAATCTATAACAATGCCGCCCAAAATTTACTCCAGTATAAAATTGACGAAGCAATTGGTGATACTGATCTTCAAAAATATTTTCCCCAACCCTTCATAGAAATGATTTTGGCCTCTCAGGGGGATTGGGCGGCGCCAGAAACCAGGTTGGTAACGCGAGAAGTTACATTGAAATCCGCTGACGGCGAATTGATACCGGTCAGTTTTAGCGGCTTCATGCTTTTCGATAATGATAAGCCCTCCGGCGCCGTAGGATTCATTCAGGATCTCAGGACATTTAAGCGTCTGGAAAGAGAAAAGCAGGCGTCTGATCGATTGGCTGTAGTTGGGCAGACGGTGGCTGGCCTGGCCCACGGTATCAAGAACATAATTCAAGGTCTTGAGGGAGGGCTATTCGTAGTTGAATCCGCCATGGAAGACAACGACAAGAAATTGTTAGATCGTGGATGGCGCATGGTTCAAAACAATATCGTGAGGATATCCAACTTAGTAAAAGACTTACTGAATTACTCCAAAGAGCGTAACCCCGAATACCAGCCAGTCGACCCGAATCAACTAGCCGAAGAGGTTTGCAATCTTTTCGAAATAAAAGCCAGGGAAAAAGGCATCACAATAGTTCGAGATTTCGATTCCAGGCTTGGGACTGTAGTGCAGGTTTTCCTTGATCAGAGAGGTATACACACCTGCCTATCCAACCTGGTTTCAAACGCCATAGACGCATGCGAGTCAGATTCCTCAAAAGAAAAACACTCCATCATAGTTAAGACTTCTGAGGATGCGGAAGACGGACTGATTCTTGAAGTTTCTGACGATGGAATGGGGATGACTGATGAGACCAAGAGGAAACTATTCTCTAGTTTTTATTCTACTAAGGGCAGTAGAGGCACCGGCCTGGGGTTGCTTGTGACGAGTAAGATTGTTTCGGAACACGGGGGTCAGATGTTTTTTGAGAGCGAACTCGGTAAGGGTTCACGCTTCATAATCAAATTGCCATCAAAGTCCTCCAGCCAGATATCTGGTGAAAAAAGAGCTTTCATTTCAAAGGGGTCTGGCTTTGTCAACTAGTTGACAAAAGATGTGAGGGATAGTCGACCAAACGTTTATCAAAATATAGTTAGCGCCGGCAGATTTTTGTAGAGAAAGTTGGCAAGAGTCTCTACTGATCGGAGGGACAAATGACTGAGATTTTGAAAAATTTGTCGAATTCCTGGGATTGGGAAACCCCGACAAAGAACATTACCGACATCAACCAATGGATTTCGAGGTTCCTTGAGGTCCAGGAATTGGTAGCAAGTCCTGATGGTGAGCGAATCGCGGCTATAGTTCAGGATGATGATGAGTCCTTTACGGTTTGCGAGAACGGGGAGACTTGGTCATCGACTTTTGAGAAAGCCTGGTCTCTAAGATTTGGTCCGGATGGGAAGCTCTATGTCCTAGGTATGAATGACGATGAATGGAGTGTTAATGAAGAGGACAAGCCGTGGGACGAAAGTTTTGAATACGTGTGGAATCTTGGCTTCAGCGCAAACGGGAACGCTGCAGGAGTCAATGTTAGGGATTCGGAAGGATACGCTGTTAGCCTTAATGGATCAACCTGGGATGAAAAGTTTTTCCAGATCAGGAGCCTTCAAATTAGCAACGACGGTCAACATTCGGCCGGAAACATACAAACAGAACCACTTTCTGAAGGAGATATTTTCACCTTCAAGAAAGGACTGTGGAGCCTGGCTGTCGATGGGCGACCTTGGGAACAGCGTTTCTTAAATGTATGGGGGTGTTCATTTAGTGATGACGGTTCAAGAGTGGCAGCTGAAGTTCGGCTCAAAACCGGTAGACAGACGATAGCGGTTGATGGAGTGCGCTGGGACCAGGAATTCAAGGCTGTATGGCAGCCCATATTTATACCAGGCACACATGAGGTTATAGCTCCAGGATTGACTACTAGCGGCTGGAAACTTCATGTAAACGGAACACCTCTTTGGAACAGGTCCTATAATCAAGTTTGGAGACAAAAATTCGCGCCTGACGGTAAACGACTTGCCGCCGTTATTTCCCCTGAATTTGGTAGATGGACTATAGCCGTTGATGGCAACCAATGGAAAAACACTTTTGGTGATGTGGTTCTTGATCCAATTTTTAGTCAGGATTCTAAACGCGTTTCTGCCGGTGTGAAGGACAGCAATCGCTGGACAATTGCCGTCGATGGCGCCCCGTGGGGTCAGACCTTTGACATGGTTTGGGATCCAGTTTTTAGCCCTAATGGTGTTTCGGTGATGGCAAAGGTAGCCATGGGATCAAACCATTTCCTGGCATTAGATGGAAAAATCGTTCTGGGTCCTTTCGAAGCCATGTGGGAACCGATTTTCAATGAGAATGGGGATAAGGCCCTGATTAAGTGTGTCGAGGATGGTCAATTTCTCAGAAAAGTCGTCCCGGTAAAAGATCTTTCGAGAAAATAGAGGAGATTCACCATGTATAACTTCGTGAGTGGACCACTAGTCTGGATAGCATTCATTATTTTCTTTGCCGGCATGATTTACCAATTTCTGAGGATGTTGAAATCAGCCCAAAAAGACAAGGTTATCTATCCATACATGAGCTTAAAGTACAGCCTTCGTTCTCTTTTTCACTGGATAATTCCATTTGCGTCAAAAAACATGAGAGCGCGGTATGAGGTTACCATTGTAACTTTTGTATTTCACCTTTCATTGATTCTACTTCCCATTTTTCTGGCGGCTCATGTTGTGATGTTCACTTTTTCTTGGGGGCCTACGTGGAGTGTGGTTTCCGAAAGCACGGCTACCTTCCTGACAGTATTGGTAATTCTCGCATGCCTGTTTTTCCTGATTCGAAGACTGATGTTGCCGGAAATACGTTTTGTGACCGAACCGTCCGATTATCTCTTGTTGTTGATTGCCGCAGCCCCATTTTTGAGCGGATTCATAGCCAATCGACAATGGTTTGATTACGAAACGGTTCTGATGATTCACATGATTTCAGGAGCAATAATGTTGATGGCCATACCTTTCACCAGACTGAGTCACATGTTGTTTTTCCCGTTTACCAGGGCTTACATGGGCTCAGAATTCGGCGCTGTACGCCGCGCCAAGGATTGGTAACCGACAATTTTGCTGGAGGACATACAATGGGATTAGCTGCGCTTCCAATAGTAAACGATCCGGGGCTGGACATACCGCTTCAGGAGCTTACGCCTGAACGGATAGCAGAGGTTTTCAATCGCGTCGTAGATCAGGAAACCGCTGCCCGCTTCAAAGTGTATTTGAATACCTGTGTCCATTGTGGCTTGTGTTCAGACGCATGTCATTGGTTTTTGTCCAACGATCGGGACCCACGATTTTCTCCAGTAGGTAAGGTAAAACAAACACTGTGGGAATTAATTAAACAAAGGGGCCGAGTCCAACCGGCATTCATAAAAGAATGTTCGCGTATTGCTCACACGGAATGCAATGTTTGCCGAAGATGCAGCATGTATTGTCCGTTTGGCATTGATATTGCCTATCTTTTGCTAACGGTAAGAAGAATATGTAGTGAACTCGGAGTGGTTCCTCAGTTTCTACAGGACACTGTTAATAGTCACGCTGTGACCCTCAACCAGATGTGGGTTAAACAGGACGAATGGATTGATACTCTTCAATGGCAAGAAGAAGACGCCCGGGCTGAGGTGAAGACGGGGCGCATTCCCTTAGACAAAGAAGGCGCTGATGTTTTCTATTCGGTGATAGCTCCCGAACCCAAGATACTTGCCCAGCTCATCGGTAACATCGCTCAGATCATGGCTGTAGCTAAGGTAGATTGGACGATGCCATCGTTTGATGGGTGGGACAATAGCAACATGGCCATGTACTCCGGAGATTTCGAGATAATGGGGAGAGTAGAGAGGGCTCATCACGACGCAGCCCTCAGGCTGAAGGCTCGACGCATCGTAATGGGCGAATGCGGTCATGCATTCAGGGGCGCCGTTTACGATGGGCCCAAATGGTTGGGTTGGAGGGAGCCGCCCATCCCCCTGATTCACGCTGTCGAATTTTACCACGAACTAATATTCAGCGGACGATTAAAAATCTCTCACAAGTTTGAAACCCCGGTAACCGTTCAAGAGCCTTGTAACATAATACGAGGTCGCGGGTTGGGACCTAAGCTCAGAGAAATTATTCAAGCCACATGCGCTGACTTCAGGGAACCTGAGCCTGCCTTTGAGCATAACTATTGTTGTGGCGCTGGTGGGGGGACCATCAACTGTGGTCCACCGTGGAAAACTTCACGTGTGAAAGGCAATTCCGTGAAGGCCGAACAACTAGCCGCCACAGGGGCTCATGTCATCATAACTCCATGCCATAACTGCCACAGCGGAATCGAGGACATTGTAGGCGCCTACAAACTTGGTATGCATGTGAAATTTTTCAGTGAAATCCTGATGGAAGTAATGGAAATACCTGAAGAACTTAAAGCTTAGAAAATCTAGATAAAACAGCAGAAGAATGAGGAGGAGTGGATCAATGATACAGATCAATCGGAAGCTCAACGTTATTGCGCTGGGATTGAGTTGCGTCCTCGTTCTCGGTGTCGTAGGCCTGGTCCACTCAGACGCTCTTCAAACGAGTAACCAAAAGAGTGATGCAGGCCTTGTGTTGATGATTGATCATCCTGGAAACTCTAAGAGTCTCCAAAGGCCGGCTGTCGCTTTTGACCATGACATGCACACCAAATCTCTAGGATCAAAAACCAACGAGGATTGTGGAGCATGTCACCTGGTCAAAAAAAATGATCTGTTGGTCTCAGGCCAAAAAGTCGATGTCTACCTGTTTCCCAAAGAGGAATTTGATCGATCAGACATTTCTCAGATCATGGTTAAATACCATAACGCGTGTGGGACTTGTCACAAGACCATGGCAAAGGACGGAAAGAGAACCGGCCCTCAAATAGGGATGTGTGGGAAGTGTCATGTGAGGAAAGACATAACCAAGCAGGCAGACTGGGAATGGAGTCCGATTTTCAATTATGTCGAACATGCCAGCCACATAGAAAAAATTAGTAAAAACGACAAAATCAAAGAATTTAATATAGCGGGCAAGGTCGAACTCAGAGGTGAGCTAAGGGAAGCAAATTCAAACTGCCAACTTTGCCATCACTCGTATGACGAGAAAACCAAGAAGCTCTATTATGCTAAAGACACAGAGAATTCATGTGGAGCATGTCATAAATCTAAGGATGAAAAGAATGTTCGCTCGCTTCGAAATGTGGTTCACGCTGCATGTATAGGGTGTCATACGAAGGCCAACGAAGGCTTGAAGAAAAATTTCAAGGTGGTTTCGCTGACAGGTCCCAAGGATCTAGCGCCCATCGAATGCAAGGGATGTCACAAAGATCGAAAAGCCCCCAAAGCCAGCGAAATTGCCCAAACACCCCGTTTGATGCGGGGACAGAAAGACTTCATGGCGCTTTCATATAAAGAACCCGGAGCGAATAATGCGCCAGCTGCGTCCAAGGCTCGTATGAAATCGGTCTACTTCAACCACAAGTCACACGAACCGAGAGCTCAATTCTGCAATTCCTGCCATCATCATTCCCTGGAGGCCTGCGGAAATTGTCACACGATGTCCGGAGACAGAAAGAAAGGTGGGGGAGTCAGTTACGAAAGGGCTTTTCATACTGTTACATCGCAGAAGGCATGCATTGGTTGTCACGAAGGCGCTAAATCGGTCTCCAAATGCGCTGGATGTCATTCATCAATGCCCAATAGGTGGTTATCCGAATCTACCTGCGCAGTGTGTCATACAGGCCAAATGGAGGGCAAACCGACTGAGCAGCCCGATCTTCCTCTAAAATTTTAAAATTAACTTTAC
>JBFXII010000200.1:0-6124 GCA_050176095.1 Desulfomonilaceae bacterium | reverse complement strand
ACATCCAAATAAAAAACCCTTCTGCCTATGGACAGAAGGGTACGTGTATTAACCGACGCCCTTCCTGCCCTCGCAGGATTTTTTCAGGGATTCAGATTCTCTGGATATTCTGGCTTCCGTCTCATCCTAATCTCCACGCCTTCCCGGAAAACATCCTTCCAGTGGCACACTGTGGATTTCGTCAACGGTTACAGATGCGGGGCAGCGACGGATTCGCACCGTCTTTCCCAAACAACCTGTTGTAACTAACTAAGAATATTTTGGTTAGTATGCAAAATATCTTTTGGGGATGTCAAGGCATTTTTTGTGATATCATTCAAACTCTCGAGAGATTGATTTTGAGCCATAAGATTCAGGGGTATTAATGAATCATACTAATGATAAAGATGAATTCAGCAATCCAGACTTCCCTCATGTTTCCAGCGTTTCGCTCGGTGAACGCAAGACAGAGCCGTCAGAATATAATCCTTATGCCAACGCCTTAGCTCAATTTGACAAAGCAGCCTCATATCTAAATCTCAAAAGGGGCGTAAGAGACATGCTTAGATGCCCCAAGAGAGAACTCTCCGTAAACTTTCCAGTTATGATGGACAGCGGTGACACCAGGATGTTTAGGGGTTATAGGGTGCATCACTCAGTTGTCAAGGGCCCCACAAAAGGGGGAATAAGATATGCGTCGAATGTCTCTCTTGATGAGATCCGTGCCCTGGCAATGTGGATGACATGGAAATGCGCCTTAATGAACCTTCCTTACGGTGGCGCCAAGGGTGGCGTCATAGTCAATCCCAAGGAGCTTTCTCAAAGAGAGCTTGAGCGCTTAACTCGACGATATGCCACTGAAATAAGCATCATGATGGGACCAGAGAGCGATATCCCGGCTCCAGATGTCGGGACCAACCCTCAGATAATGGCCTGGATTATGGATACTTACTCCATGCACAGGGGATTTTCAATCCCCGCAGTGGTTACTGGAAAGCCTGTCGAGATCGGTGGATCATTAGGCCGAACTGAAGCCACTGGCCGAGGAGTCGCTTTTTGTGTTGCAGAAGCCTTAAAACTCAAAGGCATATCCCCGACGGGCGCTACTGTAGCAGTCCAGGGGTTCGGTAACGTCGGATCCGTGGCCAGTCGATTGGTTCATGAGATGGGAATGAAAATTGTCGGTGTCACCTGCTCACGAGGAGGAATGTTTCGGTCAGATGGTCTAGACCCATGGTCTATATCCAGACATATGGAGCATGGTGGTTGTTTGACGCAATTTCCGGACGCTGAGAACATCTCTAATGAAGAATTGTTGACACTCGATTGTGATGTCTTGATAGCTGCTGCGGTCGAAAATCAGATAACGGTTTCAAACGCATCTCAAGTGAAGGCCAGAATTGTTGCCGAAGGAGCCAACGGACCCATAACTATCGGAGCTGATGAAATGCTCGTCGACAAAGGTGTTCTGGTTGTTCCGGACATACTTTGCAATGCTGGTGGTGTCACTGTAAGCTATCTGGAATGGGTACAAGATCTTCAATCCTTCTTTTGGCCAGTCGAAGAAATAAATATCAAACTTCAATATCTAATGCGCCAGGCATTCGACAATGTGCTTGAGTGCTCGAAGAAGCACAATGTGGCCATGCGAGAGGCGGCCCAAATTCTGGCTATACAGAGAATTTCAGATGCTATAGTTTTACGAGGTATTTATCCCTGAGGTTTGATTACCTGTAGATCTTAATTGACCAATTGATGTGATTAGCGAACATTGGAGCGCTGTTTTTTCCAATTTTCCAAATCTTGGATGATTTTGTATCCAATAGCGTATTTGTCAAACTTTATAGGGTTGGCTCGTGAGGCATTCCTAATGAAGTCTGTCATTTTTTCCGTCGGATCCTGCAACAGTATATTGTCTTCATTCATCACCAAAATGTTCTCAGCTCTTACACTGTGCGCCCGTAATTCCTGTTCACCCCCTCCATGGCTTTCCGGAACTATGATGGCTTTTGTGCCGGTCAGCAATATCTCGTTTACCGTATTGTAGCCAGCTCTTGAAATAACAATCTCAGAATGATTGAAGAGATCAACCAGGTCAGGCAGAAAGTCAATGAATCGTACCCTGTTGCATGATTCATGAGACCTCAAAGCCTCCACTGATGTTCTGTCCAGGTACGTGTCCAGCACCATGACAACTTCATAAGTCTCATGGTCTATAAATTTGTCGAAAATTTCCGCCAAACGAATCGATAAATTGAACACATTTTGATTTCTACCTAAGGAAACAACAACTAGTTTCTTATCTGGCATTCCAAAACGTTTTAGAGTTTCGTTACGTGAGGGCAGTTCATCATAAGTTCTGTTGGTTATTTTACCCAGGTATTGTATTTTATTTTCCAATTCTGGATCATCACCAAGAAATGACTTGTTTATGTCGATGACTTCTCTATCCTCGAGAACGTACATAAAATCATACAGTCCGCCAATGTTTATAGATTCTGAACGATGCCTGGGATTTTGATATGGAATCCTGAGCAATGGAATCCATTTCATTATTCCTCTACAAATGTGAGCTAAAGCAAAGTCTACTGGGCCGCCCTTACGCATCCATTTCTTCATCAACAATGGAATGAGTTCACTCATTTGGCCAGTCATATTGTGCTCGATGATCAAGGCGTCAGGTTGAAGGAAATCAAAACTAGCCATTATGAGACGCTGCCGAAAATCAAAAACAGCCTCAAGGTCAAATCCGGTCAAGTACCTTGAATGGAGACTGTTTTGTTTGTGATCTATATCGATCTTGACTGACGGGAGTTTTATGACTTCAATATCTTCTTTGAAAAAGACCTGAGGAACTGAAGTTCCGGAGATGACAAGAAAATCAATGTCAGGGCGCCATTTCTTGATTCCTGAAATGACGGCTGCCGTTCTAAAAGCATGCCCAACCCCTATGGAGTTATGAGTGTAAACAAGGATTCTCTTGATTGAATCTTGTCTCATTAACACAACAGCCTGCAAACCCTTTTAGAACATGGATCTAAGTTCAGAAAGTCATCGATTGCAAAACAGAGGTATTATATCTCAAAACAGAACTTAAAACTATCATATAGAACAACCAAAAGCGTCACATCCATTCAAATTGAGCGTTTCTGAAAAATGACATGCCACTACATGGTCTGGGCCGATCTCCCGCAGTTGAGGCTCTACACTGGAACATATTTCTTGAGAATAAAGACACCGCGGATGGAAAGCGCATCCCGGAGGAGGATTAATTGGATCAGCAGTTTCGCCCTTCAATATGATTTTTTTGCCTACCAGCTCTGGCCTAACACTTGGAACGTTGGACATCAACGCTTCGGTGTACGGATGGCGAGGTTTGACAAAAAGGTTCTCGGCAGGAGCATATTCTACAACTTTCCCTACGTACATTAGGACGATTTTTTGGCTGAAATGCCTTATCAGCCCAAGGTCGTGAGAAATGAACAAATAAGCTAATCCCATTTGATTTTGTATCTCAAGCGATAGGTTTACAATTTGGGCTTGAACAGAAACATCAAGAGCAGATGTTGGTTCATCAGCTACCAATAGACGAGGGTACAGTCCCATCGCCCTGGCTATACATATTCTTTGACGCTGTCCACCCGAAAAGGCATGAGGATATCGTGTAAGGTGCTGCAACTTCAAACCTACCAGCTCTATCAACTCCCTGACACGACCTTCTAGAGATGCTCCCTTGGCAATGTTGTTCACAATTAACGGTTCAGCAAGAATTTCTCTTACAGTCATGCGAGGATTAAGCGATGCAAAGGGATCTTGGAAAATCATTTGAATATGAGGCCTTAAAGGCTTCATTTCCTTGGGTGACATTTCCGCTAGGTTTACTCTGCCAGAACCATCAGGAGGGGTAAACCATATTTCACCACTTGTCGGTCGGTAAGCCCCCATGATCATTCTTCCGACCGTAGACTTTCCACAGCCCGATTCTCCTACCAAACCTAGAGTTTCTCCAGGTTTAATGCTAAAGCTTACCCCGTCAACGGCCTTGACGTATCCTACAACCTTTTTAAAAACACCCCTATAAATGGGAAAATGTTTTTTCAGGTTCTTGACTTCAAGAAGCACATCTGATTGAGACAAAATAATTCCTCACAACTTCACGCACATTCTTGGACATGCCACAAAATGCCTATCTCCAACCTTGGTCAATTCATAAGGATTGTCCCGACAAACGGTGTTCCCACCACACTCATTACATCTACCGAAGAAGGGGCACCCCACTATGTAGGTCAAAGGATCGGGAAGGGAACCTTCAATAGTCGCAAGCTCGGTTCTGACAGGAGTATCAATCCCTGGAACTGACTTTAGTAGGGCTTGGGTGTACGGATGAAGCGGATTTTCAAAAATGTCACCTACAGGGGCCTGCTCCATCACTCTGCCAAAATACACGACCAAGACATCATCACTAATATCGGATATCACACCCAAGTTGTGCGATATGAACAGGATAGCCATTCCGAACTCTTCTTGAAGTTCTTTTAACAAAGCTAGAATCTGAGCCTGAACTGTGACATCCAAAGCGGTAGTCGGTTCATCGGCGATGAGAACTCTCGGTCTGCAAATCAATGCCATAGCGATCATGGCTCGTTGCCTCATCCCTCCCGAGAGTTGATGTGGGTAGGCGTCTATTCTATTCTCTGGCTGAGGGATGCCCACTCTAGTGAGCATTTCGATTGCCTGATTTCTCGCTTCAGCCTTTGAAAGGTCCGAATGAAGGAGCAGCGCTTCCATTATCTGGCTGCCAACCGTATGCACAGGACTAAAAGAATTCATTGGCTCTTGGAAAATCATCGAGATCTCACTGCCTCTGATACTCCGAGCTAATGGCCCTCTCGCGTCTATAGTCACTAGGTCAATGATACCTCGTTCGTTCCCGTCACTTGGTCCCATCTGAAACAGGATATGCCCGTTAACAATTTTTCCCGGGGATGGAACGATTCTTAGAATGGATTGCCCAATAACACTTTTTCCACTACCAGACTCACCTACAATTCCGAGAGTTTTTCCCTGCTCAAGCGAAAAACTCACACCGTCTACCGCTCTGACAGTTCCCTCATCTATAAAGAAATGCACCTGCAGATCATCAACTTCTAACAATGGCGGCATCAATATCACCTCGAATAGGGATCCACGGCGTCACGTAGGCCATCTCCCACAAAATTGAATGAAAGCACAATGATGATCACGAACACTACTGGAATGAGGAGCCAGGGGTATAACGCTACCGTAGTGACATTTTGAGCTTCCTTCAGTAGAACTCCCAGACTGGTTATCGGTGGCCTCAGCCCAATTCCCAAAAAGCTCAGGGCAGTTTCCGCGAGTATCATGCCGGGTATGGCGAGAGTAACTGACACTATGATGTGCGACGTAAAAGACGGCAACAGGTGCCTGAAAATTATTCTAGAGTCACTTGCGCCTATGAAGCGGGCCGCCAAAACAAATTCTTCCTCTCGAAGCGCTATGAGCTTACCCCGGACCATCCGCGCCAGGTCTGTCCATCCGACCAAGGAAAGAATCAAAGTTATGGTGAAATACACTTTGAGGGCCGGCCAATGAGGTGGCATCGACGCAGATAGCCCCATCCAAAGAGGAATGCTAGGGAAACACCTGATTATTTCTATAACTCGTTGTATGACTACATCCGCCCATCCTCCGGAGTATCCGGATATGCCTCCCAAAGTCAGCCCCAAAACAAGACTAAGAAAAACACCTATCATTCCAATTGATAACGATATTCGTGTCCCGTATAAGCACCTTGAAAATACGTCCCTACCCATTCTATCGGCGCCAAACAAAAACAGCTTCGCCGGAGTTTCTACGCCGAAAAAATGAATGTCGGTTTCCCACACCCCCCAGAATAAGTAAGAATCACCGCGAACGAATAACTTTATAGGGTAATTGGTCCCCATTACCTCTTTGAACGCAATTTGATGGGTTTCAAGATCTATGTCTACGTCCATTTTTCTTACAAAAGGCCATCTAATGTTGCCATTTTCGTCAATGATGTGAACTTTCTACGGCGGGGAGTAGATTGACTCAAGATGCCTTGTATCTTTTTCATAAGGAGCCAGAAATTCACAAAAAATTG
>JBFXII010000199.1:0-6138 GCA_050176095.1 Desulfomonilaceae bacterium | reverse complement strand
TAATTCTGAAACAAAAAATTCCCAATCACAGGCTCGTCAAGATGTAATTGTAACGATCCCCAAGGGAGCGTCTTTGTCTGAAGTGGGTGAAATTCTTCAGAATAACGGAATCATTTCCAGCAAGCTGATTTTTAAACTAGTCGCCTTTATTAGGGGAGAGCAACGCAATGTAAAGGCTGGCGATTACCTACTCAAGACATCGAGTGACGCAGGAGAAGTGCTCGATTTATTGATTACAGGCAAGACTCTGGTATTCTCTGTCACAGTGCCCGAAGGCTACAATGTTTTTCAGATTGCCGAATTAATGGATCAGAAGGGTTTAGCTTCTAGAAAGGATTTTTTGGCTGCGACACAGGATGATGAGCTCATAAGGGAACTGGGCTTAGAATCGTGTTCGCTAGAGGGGGTTCTTTTTCCTGACACTTATTTGGTGAGACCTTCAGAAAAGGGTTCAGCAAAAGCTCTGATTCGCAAGATGGTTGGGCGTTTCAAGCAGATATACGATCTGAATGTTCGAGATATAGCTGAAAAGAATGGGTGGAGTCAGGCGCAAGTTCTCACTCTTGCCTCGTTGATAGAAAAGGAAGCCAAAGCCAATGAACATGCATTGGTAAGCGCAGTATTCCATAACCGGCTTCGCAAGAACATGAAGCTGCAATCGGATCCTACCGTAATTTATGGAATTAAACCCATGGGGTCTAAAATAACAAGGGCTGATCTTGAAAGGAAGCATCCTTACAACACATATCAAATTTCCGGATTGCCACCAGGCCCAATAGCTAATCCCGGAAAAGATTCACTGATCGCTGCAGTTAATCCTGCCGACGTTGATTACCTTTATTTTGTCTCCAAAAACGACGGCACCCACCAGTTTTCGAGCAATCTTGCCGAGCACAACAAATGGGTCAACCTCTACCAAAGGCAATCGAGTACATTGACCCAATAGATGGCAAGATGATTTTGCACTAAAAATTATGAGAGTCCTAGACTAGGACTAGTTTTTGGCGTAAGTTCAACCACCCCCCGAAGCAGTCACGGTCGTAAAGTTGTTGCCGCTGGACGGAGGCGATAATGGCTGGGTCTGCGCAGTCGCCGGCTGGCTAAGATCTACGGTTTGAGTTACTCCTGTTTGTGAGCTGGAATTCGCAGGGGCGTTCGTAGTGGAACAGTCAGAACATATCTCGGTCTTAAGACTCTTGATCTTGTCAATCATCGAGTTCGTTTGAGTTATCTGATCTTCTATGTCCCTAAGGGCGCCTTCGGAAAAGGTCGAAAAATCCTGACTCGCCTTCTTGAGAGTAACGTCTAATTCTATGGCCTGAGCCTTTAATTGTTCCTTGAGCTCTTTGAGCGATTCAAGTTGCAGGGACAATTGCTCTTCAGAACGAATGATTTCTTCTTCAACACGAGTCTTGGCCATACTAATCTTGTCTTGGGTAAATTCCCTGGTAGTCTTGATGCGTTCTATCTGAGCTGAGATTTTTTCTTTCAAGTTGGACAAGTCAGTTGTGTACGAACTAGTCTCCTGGGCCATGCTAATAGCCCAAAAACTCAATGTTATTAAGCTTGAAACACCTAGAACTAGGAGCTTTTTCATGACTCTAACTCCGCAAAAATGACATTCTTAAGGCTAATGTACGTATTATATACCATATAATTCAATAAGTTGAAACAATATTATGATGTAAGTTATAGATTTCTGTGTTGTGAGAAAAAACAGAACTCTAGAATGAGCTTTTTGAGGGATTTATAACAAGATCATATAGCAGTTGAGGGTCAGGATTGATGCTGGGGTTAGTTACCAGATTATCTTCTATGTAAGATATGGTTTGTAATATTGATGGCTTATAACGTTGAGATCCGATGACTTTTGTTTGATAGCCGAAAGTTCCGAGGGCTTTTATATTTCGCTGAAAAGCCATGGAACAAAAAACATTTCGAAAATATTTTTCAGAGAAGTTGGTGAGATGCTGCGTCTCGCGGTAAAAAACATGGATCAGAAAGTCAATCATTGAATCTTCCAGTCGGACATAGGAATCTCGCAGCAGAGAAGCCAAATCATACTGAATTGGCCCCAATCTTGCGTCCTGGAAATCAATCATCACCAGTTTGTCATTTTGGAGCATGATATTTCTAGAGTGATAATCTCTGTGAACAAAGAACCTTGGTTCGTTGGCGAGTTCGGCACAGACTGAATATAGGTTATTCCTTAGTGTTTCTTCTTCGGTCAGGCTTAATTGAGTTTCCAGTAGCCCCTTGACAAAGTGGTTGATGAAGAAATCCATTTCAAAAGATAGCTTGGTGAAATCAAATGCTAATGAATGAGCCAAACACCTGTGAGAACTTGCCTCGCTGCGTGTGATCATCTTTATGATGAGATCGACCGCCTGCTCATATAGGAATCTCTTTTGAGTGTCGCTGGATATGAGGGTAGCCGTTTCTAATAAGTCGTCTCCGAGATCTTCCAAAACCAACAGCCCAGAACCGTCGGGGGTCGCGAGAATATTAGGGACCGGAATCTCGAGCTTTTGTAGGTACGCATGAACTTCGATGAAAGATTTTTCTTCCCCCAGTGTTGGGTCTGGATAACACATTACAATTGCCGAGTTTTCGGACTGAAAGGAAACCCGAAGAAAAATCCGACTAGATGCATCTCCAGCCAGTCTCTCGATACAAGCTGGCTCTTCCAATCCTTCTAATAACAAATCCAAACGTGATCTTAAATCATTGCTCAAGTTTAAGTGGTCTAGATCCATCAACAGTTATCACCTCATCAACATGCTCACCGTCAACTATTACCCTATCGCCGATGACGCAATTGTGGATTACGGAATTCTTTTTAATAATAGAGTCTTCCCATATAATAGAATCTCGAAGTTTAGAATTCGATTCGATAATGGATCCACTTTCTATGGTAACCGTTTCTAATGAAGCGCAGTGGTGTATTGTAGCTTTATCTGAAACCCATGCTGTGGACGCTCTACCGCCAATGCAGCCCGATAATAAATCCTTGACTGCCAGAATGTATCTGGCAGGGCTACCTAAGTCATTCCAATATCCATTCAAGGGACAACCTATTATCCTGTGTCCTTTTTCTAAGGCGTTTCTGTAAGCCTGAGAAATGATCTCGTAAAACACACCGGAGTCGATAAACTCAAAAATCTCGGGTTCCATTATATGAATGCCAGTGAAAAGGAATTCTTGAGGTATAGGAGTTGAAACGATCGAGTTTCCCGAGAAGCTGATTATATTGAAAGCTTCGTCTATCCTGACGGGGGTGAATTCAAACGGCGGTAACTGAGGGTAAAGAACCAGAGTCGCTAGAGCGCCATTTTGCTTGTGAAAATTTATGGCTTCTGCAATGTTAAAATCGAATAGAGTGTCGCCATTGACCATGAGGAATGTGCCAGAATTGAAAAAAGCCTGGTTCGATTTTAGCCCTCCAGCAGTTCCAAGAATTTTTGGCTCATACGAAAAAGAAACATTGAAACCAGATTCACGGGTGGATTCAAAAATGGATTTAATTGTTTCAGGTAGCCAGCTCAAATTTAATCTGAATTCACATACTCCCTGTGAATGCAGGGTCTCGATGGTTCTCAATACGAGGGGTTTTCCACAAACAGGTATTGCAGGCTTGGCACGGCGGAGAGTCAACGGTCTAAGCCTAGTTCCCAGGCCAGCAGTCAAAATCATAGCCTTCATGCAGGGGTTCGGTCCGTTGTAAAACTGTTTCTATCCTTGTGCCTTTCTAGAGCAAGATCTATTAATTTGTTGATAAGGTTCCTGTAGGTCAATCCTGACGCTTCCCATAGTTTTGGATACATGCTAATCGATGTAAAGCCTGGCAATGTATTGATTTCATTGAGTAATATTTGTTCGGAAGAGTCCAAGAACATGTCCACTCTTGCCAATCCGGATCCATCAACCGCCCGGAACGCTATAACCGCAAATTTCTGTGCTCTCTCCTTAATTTCCTGAGACAAGGGGGCCGGAATTATAAGCTCCGCAGTATCACTTAAGTATTTTTCCTTATAATCGTAAAAGGAGGAATGTGACACTATTTCACCAGGAATGCTCGCCTCGGGACTGTCATTGCCCACGACGCTCACTTCTAGCTCTCTGCCTACTACTGCATCTTCCACAAGGATTTTTCGGTCATAAGACAGGGCTAATTCAATGGCCTTTTCAAATTCATCCGGACGAGTGACCCTGGAAATTCCGACAGACGACCCCAGGTTAGCCGGTTTTATAAAGAGTGGGCAATCTCGTCTTTTCATACGCTCGATAATCATGCCCGGATTTTCTATCCATTCGGACTTGAGAAACCAAAAGAAAGGACCTACTTTAAGCCCTGCATCTCTAAATGCCGCCTTCATAATGACTTTATCCATACCTACGGCAGAGGCTAGAGTTCCGCACCCGACGTACGGCATATTTGCCAAATCCATGAGTCCTTGAAGGGTACCGTCTTCGCCGAACATGCCGTGTAGAACAGGAAAACAAACATCGGTGTGAAGTTTTGTAGCGACGCCGCTTTCCGAAATCTTGAGAAACCCTCCATCGTTAGGGTCAGGTGAGAATACGAGCTTTTCATCTCTTGTGAAATTGTCGGGGTTAGTGAAAGACTCTATTTTTGCTGGCGCCTGATACCATTGCCCATTCTTGGTAATGTATACAGGGACGACAATATATTGGTTCTTATCAATTGCCTCGAAAACTGAACTAGCTGACCTAAGAGAGACTTCGTGCTCTGGAGATCGACCTCCGTATATGATTGCTATGGTGAGCTGGCGCGTAGACATCGGGCCTCCCAAACGAAATTCTAAGACGGTCCATATCACACCGCGTTTTTATTAGGAACATTTTTATTGCCTGCTAGGGGGTGATGTTTTTTCTTGTTGGTCAAGTTGCATGAAACCATCGATTGTGGCTATAATTGCTCAATAATTTCGGAACCCGTGCCATTATGTAATTAACCATTATTTCAGCTTTGGAGAGAGGATTAACTCATGTCTCTGAAAGTGCGGTCTAAGATTTGGGTCGAGAATGATGAAGGGCGCTTGGTGATAGGGACTGGTCGTCTTCGTATTCTAGATGCCATTGTTGAGCTCGGATCAATGAACAAAGCGGCTACGAAATTGAAGCAACCCTTCAGGGCTGTTTGGGGAAAGATTAAAGCTACCGAGCAGCGATGTGGGTTCAAGATCGTCGAGACAAATTCGGAAGGCTCCAAATTGACAAGGGAGGGTGTGGAGCTATTGTGGGCTTATACACGACTGAGAAACCGATGTGAAAAATATGTGGACTCCCAATTTAATGAATTATTTGAAGAAATTGAAAAGTTAGAAAAATCCGATCCTTCTTGAATCCCGAGGATTGTATGAATCTGTCTTCCGATGAAAAAAGTATGGCGCAAACTTCGATGTCAAACCAAGCTTCTGAGAAGCTTATAGTTGAAATTGATGGATTTAGATTTAGCAACGGAAACTTATCTGCTCGTCCAATTTCTCTTGCCCGAGAACTGCCATATACCTTGTTTGTTAATGACAGGGAAGTTTTGTCCATATCTACGCTTCCAACGAATCTCAAAGAGCTTTTTGTGGGTTTTCTAGTTGCAGAGGGTGTTTTAATCACCAAGTCGGAGCTTAAAGAGCTCCATATTGACAACCCCAGTCGGATTGTTCGAATTGAAATAGACGCGCCAGTTGAAAGGCTAGAGATTGTGCATAAGAAGGGAATGTTAACATCCGGTTGTGCCGGAGGAATGGTTTTCTCGGTTCAGTCAAGCTTAAGAAGCAATTATAGGTATGGTCCGCTCACCAAGATTAATATTTCCACAATTCTAGCGCGTATGAAAGAACTTGACACGTTCATGGGTATATATAGTGTAACCAAAGGTGTTCACGCTGCCTCGGTGGCTGACCACAACTCCACCATCAAGATTCTTGAGGACCTCGGGAGACATAATGCGGTCGATAAGATCGCTGGGTGGTGTTTCCTCAACGAAGTCAAAACTGCTGACAAAATTGTCCTCTCCACAGGTAGAATAACTTCTGAAGTTCTCGTAAAGGCTTCTCGAAGCTCTTTTCCAATAATTGTGTCTCGTTCCAGCGCCTCATCAATGGCTGTTATGATGGC
>JBFXII010000198.1:0-6144 GCA_050176095.1 Desulfomonilaceae bacterium | reverse complement strand
GCAGGAGTAGGCCCCAAAGACATCAATGTGGCGGAAGTGCACGATTGTTTCACCATAGCTGAGATGATGGCTTACGAGGATCTGGGATTTGCTGAACCAGGAAAAGGTAAAGACCTTATTCGAAATAAGGAAACATACAAGGAAGGCAAAATTCCAGTTAATGTTGACGGTGGTCTTTTGTCCAAGGGGCATCCCATAGGAGCCACAGGCGGCTCTCAAATTCGGACTATCGTGCTTCAACTTAGAGGAGAAGCAGGAGAAATGCAGGTCCCAGGCGCAAAAATAGGTCTAGTTCATAATATTGGTGGAGTTGGCATTTACGGAAACGTCAGCATTTTCAGCGCTGATTAATGCTTGAGGGATCATTCAACCAACTTAAGACTAGTTATCATTGGAAATAGAGAAACTAATTTTGAGCCTTATAAGTTGTACACTCTGGAGGCAACGACATGGGTTTTGATCAATTTGGAGTAGTAAGCTTCACGTCAGCTACGAAAACTGAGAAGTTTGTAGAATTCCTTGAAAATAAGAAATTATGTGGAACCGTATGTAAATCATGTGGCGCAAAATTCTTCCCACCTCGAAGCGACTGTAGTTTTTGTCTCAGCGACGACATGGATTGGTTTGAAATCGAGGGTCCAGGAGAACTGATAAGCTACACGACCGCAATGTATGCTCCCGCAGGGTTTGAAAACGATGTTCCGTATTCATTGGGAGTAGCGAACTTTCCCGAGGGTGTAAAGGTTTTTGGCCGTCTAGACAAGTCCTTGGCCGACGACAAAATCAAAGCCGGTATGAAGGTCAAAGCAAAAATAGTTATCTCAGGAGAGGGAAGGGTAAGTTACGAGCTTTCAGCAGCCTGATTAATCTAAAATCAAAGGCCGGTAAGCAAAATTGCCGCCGGCCTTCCCAAGTCTTCCAGGAGTTATTTAAGTCTTTCAATAAGAGATAAAAGTTCCTCGGTTTTTTGTTTCAATAGTTCCTGGTCTTGTCTTGTCTCAACATTCAATCTTATCACCGGTTCTGTATTAGAAGGACGCAGATTGAATCGCCAATCTTCAAACTCCATGCTTAGTCCATCTATATGATCAGTGAAAAGTTCTTTTCCTTTGAATGTCTCTTCAATTTTCTTGATAACTGAAATCGGATCTGAAACGGTTCTATTAATTTCTCCACTCACGGGGAATTTGGCCATTCTATATTCCACAAGCTCTGACAGAGGTTTGCCGGCCAGGCTGACAGTCTGTACAAGAACAAGCCACGGTATCATACCGCTGTCACAATAGGCAAAGTCCCTAAAATAATGATGTGCAGACATTTCCCCGCCATAGATTGCGTCTTCGTGTCGCATTCGTTCCTTTATGAAAGCATGTCCAGCCTTGCACATGACCGACACCCCTCCAGCATTCTTAACCATCTCCACTGTGTTCCATACAAGCCGAGGGTCGTGAACTATTCTTGATCCAGGGTAGGCTTTCAAAAAAGCGTCCGCCAAAAAACCCACAACGTAATATCCCTCGAGGAACTGAGCTTTCTCATCGAAAAAGAAACAGCGATCCGCATCGCCATCCCATGCAATTCCCAAGTCCGCCTTGTGTTTAATTATCGCTTTTTCTGTCACTCCCCGATTCTCGGGTAGAATGGGGTTTGGTATTCCATTAGGAAAGCTCCCATCCGGTTCAGGGAATATTTTGATGAACTCTAAAGGTAGCCTCTTCTCCAATTTTTCCAGAATTACGCCGGCGCAACCGTTTCCGCAGTTGGCTACCACTCTCAATTTCTTGATTTTCGAAGGATCTATGTAGGTCATTAGATGGTCTACGTAGGCGTCTTTCACATCGACATTGACCACCGAACCCTTTTTTTGAGCCTCCGGGCCGTAAGTGTCTTCAAAAACTATTTTTTCAATGTCTTTGAGTCCAGTATCGCCACTTATCGGTTTTGATTCTTCCCGAACAAGCTTCATTCCATTGTAATCCATCGGATTGTGGCTCGCCGTAACCATGATTCCGCCGTCTAGCTTAAGATGCGAAGTTGCGAAATAAACTTCTTCAGTCGGGCACAACCCAATGTCAACAACATCGCAACCATGAAAGTTAAGCCCTGCGCTCAAAGCTTCGGAGATAGATTTACTGGAGAGTCTTACATCTCTACCAACGCAGACTTTCTTGGCATTCAGTAATGTTGCGTAGGCCCTGCCTATCCTGTAAGCAATGTCCTCATTGAGTTCATCAGGAATTCTACCTCGAATATCATAAGCCTTAAAACTCTTCCTGACTGCTGGATTCAACTGGTTCATGTCAACCTCTTTTCAATTCGAATTGTTCACAATATAAGGTCAAAGAAATGAACTAACTCAATTTTTACAATAATCCCTGGTAGCCACGCTCTCTGAGCAATTTTTGGAGTTGCTTGATATCTTGAGCGCTGTCCTTGCGACAGACCAATATTGCGTCCGGAGTATCGACCACGATGAGATCTTGAACCCCAACCAATGCTGTTAACTTTTGAGGAGATGAAACTACACAACCAGACGATCTGAGGCTTAAAGCCTCTCCCTTGACTGCATTGCCGTCTTCATCCGTGTTCCAAACATCCTGGAGCGATGTCCAGCTTCCCACATCATTCCAGCCCACATCGATAGGAATTACTAGAACTTCCTCTGCACGCTCCATTATTCCGTAGTCTATTGAAATGTCGGGCAGTTCCTCATAGAGCGAGTTGATTGCCGCAGCTTCTCTTTCCGTATTGAGATCATCCTCAATTTTTTCCATGGCTCGGCTGACGGCTGGAAGGTATCTCTCCAGAGCAGCAATGATCGTAGATACTTTCCACACAAACATACCGCTGTTCCAGAGATAATCATCTCTTTTCAAATAAACCTGAGCAGTCTTTAGATCCGGTTTTTCCACGAACCTGACAACCTTGAATGCTCTCAATCCACCCTTTTCGGCTATTACATCGCCCCTCTGAATATATCCATAACCCATTTCAGGTCTGTCAGGAATTATGCCGAATGTTATTAGCTGTTCTGTTTCCAACGCAATGTGATATGCAGAGTCAAGCGCTTTTACAAACTCATCCTCTTTCCCTATCAAATGGTCCGCTGGAAGGGCTGCCATTACCGCATCTGGTTCGGTTTTACGTAATTTGTAAGCAGCAAGAGCTATACAGGGCGCCGTGTTTCTACCAACAGGTTCCGCTACTATCGATGTATTGGCTACCTCAGGAAGTTGTGCCCTGATTTTTTCCTCATGAGAGCCACCCGTTACCACAAGGATCCGGTCAAAACTTATTAAAGGAAGCACTCTTTCCACCGTAGCGCGAATCATAGTTTTCTCACCGACTATGTTGAGAAGCTGCTTCGGCCTATGCTTCCTGCTTTGTGGCCAGAACCTGGTACCGCTTCCCCCTGCCATTATTACACAGTGAAGCATCTTAGTTATCTCCTCACCATAAAGTTTCAAAGAAACGTCAAACTCTTTTACTATCAAGTTTGAGGTAAATTGGTCATTCTATAAATTCGATTTTCAATCTAATGTAGTCCTATTTACATGTGAAAACGGTATTCTTCAGTATCATTCCCCTTGGGACCACACAAGGGGATTTTGTTGGAGCCTTTACAATTACCTTGCCTTGAATTTGAATTTGTGACTCAAAATATACTGGACCCGAAACAGTTAACGATTCCGCCGAAACGATTGATATGGATGAAGGATCTTCAAATCTTTCAGAGATTTTTAGAGGTGAATCAATGAAATCACTTGAAAAATTAACATAGGGTCTTAGAGGCAAGTGCTCAGGGCGCATGGGATTTTTCTTGATCAGGTTATTTTTGTCCAG
Organism: Desulfomonilaceae bacterium; assembly: GCA_050176095.1. GTDB lineage: Bacteria > Desulfobacterota > Desulfomonilia > Desulfomonilales > Desulfomonilaceae > CAITZA01. The sequence goes on along the minus strand of JBFXII010000198.1, from coordinate 2,301 downwards.
GATACACGCGTCGGATTGAAGTACAAATAGATCCTCGATCTTTTTTGTCGGAAAAAAGCGGTCGCGGCCAACTCGCAAACCACGCGCCTTTACAAATGATCCCATCGCCGCTCCCATCGCTGTTTCGAGCTGAACCACCCTCTTGCCAAGAATCTCTTTTCGATTCTGAATAATAGGCAAATTGATCGACTTGTCCTCGAGAAGTTTCTTCAAGGATTCCAGATTTACCCAGACGTTGTTCGTATTAAATACTTTAAACTTATTAATATCCATGAACAGTTCAAGTTGATTGTCCGGAACCTGGCCAATTTCAAGCAATTCGAGATGGCTTTTGTTAACTACGAGAGTACCGCCTTTTCTATCCTCTTCGGTGCGATCCGTGACTTCGAGCAAGAAATCAATGGATTTCAAATCCATCAACCCTAAAATCCAGGGTTCAAGTGAAGCAGCAAGATTATCCAAATTTGATATGAAAGCCCATTTGACTCCTCCAGCAATAAGCTTGTCAAGAAGCCCCGATTCATTGAGGCTATCATAGACGTCTCCGTGACCTGGTGGAACCCAATCATCATCCGAATCAGTATCAAGAGGAAAAAGACTATCCTCAAGCAATCGAGGCACTTCTTTTTGCAGGAAAGTCAAGGATGAAAACCCGTTAGATTCTAAAACATCCTGAGTTGGGCCATCGGTAAAGAAACTGTTCATAAGAACCAGGGGAATATTCATTCCCAATCGCTCACGTAGCGATTTCATTTGAAGACAAATGATTTCTAGGTAGCTCAGCCCGTTTTTGGCCACTAGGATTCCTTTAGGAACATTCCCGCCCATTGTCGTGCTTCGCCCACCATTGAGCTTGATAACTGCAACGGAGCCAATCAAGCTCTCACCCCTTTTTTGCAATTCTATTTTCTGATCTTCATCCAGTGGAGGTTCGAGTAGTAAACTGGAATCCGGTGCGGTCAAACTATTGAGGTCAATTTGTTTCGCTGAGTCTTTATTTGATATCTGGGCAACTTGAGATAAAAATAGCTCTATGGAATGATCTGACATTCCACGCAATTTCATTTTTCTTCGAATTTGTTCGATTGCCTCTTTCACTTCCATTTTGTTTATTCCATCTCAAACTGATTAAAATCATCTTCAACAAATCTCACCCATCATTTTTAGATCTGTCGGCTGCTTCTCGCGCTTTCTCTATTAGTTCGATCAATGTAACAATTTTGGGCTTGGGTTCTTTGCTGAAATAGATCTCAAAATTCTCTCTCCCCATTTTTTCACTTAGAAGTGAAGAGATATCAAAATATGGAGTCCAGCAGCTAACCGATTTAATGCAAGGCTGACCAGTGTTTTCGATGATGCAGTATGAGAATTCTACAGGACTTCCCAGCCGGGGACATCTGATTTCCAACGAACTACAGTCATTTCCTACAGTCATTAGTGTAATCCTCCGGAATGGAAAGAAAAAGGCGCGACAATGAATCGCGCCTGTTAAATCCTACAGTTTTGGCTTGGGATAATCCTCCAAACATTTCAGAGAACAGTCTATGTCTTCTTGGAGCATTTCGTAATCCACCAATTTCCCCTGGAAATAAGCGTCATATGCAGCCAGATCCACCAATCCATGCCCACTCCAGTTTACGAGGATAGTCTTCTCTTTGCCTTCCTCTTTGGCTTTCAACGCCTCCTGAATAACAGCAGCGAGCGCATGATTGGTTTCAGGGGCGCTGATGAATCCTTCCGTTCGAGCCCATGTAACTCCAGCGGAAAATGTTTCCAACTGTGGTATGGCTCGAGCTTCTACCAAGCCGTCAAGCACTAATTGACTGACCAAAGGCGCCATACCATGATACCTGAGTCCACCAGCATGAATTGGAGCAGGGACATAGGCGTGTCCCAAAGTGTACATGGGCATCAAAGGAGTCATTTTCACTGCGTCTCCGAAGTCATAAGCAAATGGTCCCTTAGTTAAGGTGGGGCAGGATAAAGGCTCTACGGCAAGAATATCAATCTTCTTTCCCGCGATTTTGTCTCTCACGAATGGAAAAGAAATCCCCGCAAAGTTACTGCCGCCTCCAGCGCAGCCAATTACGACATCAGGATAGTCATTGACCTGTTCCAGCTGTTTCTTGGCCTCCAAGCCGATTACTGTCTGATGCAAGAGCACGTGATTTAACGCGCTGCCCAGAGAATATCTCGTTAGCGGGCGTCCGAAAGATTCGCTGGTGACTGCGTCCTCAACAGCTTCACTAATGGCAATACCGAGACTTCCGGGCGAATTGGGATCCTGGGCCAAAATAGATC
>JBFXII010000197.1:0-6156 GCA_050176095.1 Desulfomonilaceae bacterium | reverse complement strand
AAAGAACGAATTCCTGAACTCGAAGAAATAAGACAGATTGTGGAAAATGATTTTCTTCGCGACAGGTCAATGGCTGAGGCAACAAAGAAAGCGGAATCCATAATTGAAGCTTTGACAAATAACCCAAATGATTTCAATATTATTGCAAAACAAAACAATCTAGAGTGGAAGGATATGGATTCAACCTCAAGAACTGCCGGTTTCGTTCCTAGTCTTGGGAAGTCGTCCGTAGTAACTGAGATGCTTACAAGCGTTTCTCCATCGACTCCAATTTTCGCGCAACCAATACCCGTTCCCGAAGGTGTAGCCATTGTTCGTCTATTGAAAGTTGAAAAAGCGTCAGATGAACTATTTGCCAAGGAAGCGCTTGCTTTTGGACAATGGGTATTAGAAGTCCGAAAAACTGAATTGTTAAAGGGCTGGATAAGGGCTCTTAGGGACAAGTCTTCAATCGAGGTCAACCCAAAACTCATGTAACCGTTTTTTGGCTAAGATATCAGATTGTTGCTTTGATGTGGACTTTGTCAAGATTGATGATTGCGAGTTAGCAATCAGAGGATTTGAAATTTAGATCAACCATCTGTTATAGCTTGACAGAATTTAAAGTGATTGTTAGTGTAAAACTAACGCGGGCATAGCTCAGTTGGTAGAGTGCAAGCTTCCCAAGCTTGATGTCGCGGGTTCGAGCCCCGTTGCCCGCTCCAGTGAGTGGTTAAATCCACCCGGGTCATTTTCCCGGGTTTTTTATTGTGAGCATTAGCTAAATTAGAACTAAAAGTTATACGTGTATCCTAAGTAGCTCATTTAATTTATGACTGAACCTCTAATTTCGAAATTGTGGAACTTAATCGAACCCAGACTTGAAGCTGACGGCATTGAGTTGGTGGAATTAGAGTTCAGATTCGAAACAGGGCGATGGGTGCTGCGTCTCTATATTGACAGACCATCTGGCGTTAATCTTGATGACTGCGAGATTTGTAGTCGACAGATTAGCGCACTTTTAGATATAGAAGACCCCATTGAACAATCCTACACCCTTGAAGTTTCGTCACCTGGAATAAACCGCGCTCTGAGAAAACTTCAAGATTTTGAACGGTTCGCAGGAAATTCAGTCAAAATTAAGACTACTACCAAAATCGGTGGAAGAAGGAATTTTGCTGGTCTACTAAAGGGATTGAGAAATTCTAATATTGTAGTCGAACTAGAAGGCATGGAGGTTGAGATTCAACCGGAACTCGTTGAAAAGGCTCGGCTAGACTTAAACCCGGAAAAGTTGTTTCGGAATGATTTAAGAAGAGGAACCGTGCAAACGGGAGAATGATGATGGGAAATTTGGACCGTATGATAGATCAGGTGGCCAAAGAAAAGGGAATAGAGCGCGACACTTTGGTTGAGGCTCTAGAAGCCGCGCTAGTCTCGGCAGCTCGAAAGAAATTTGGCCCGAAGGTTGAGTTGGAAGCGCAATATAGCACGAGCACAGGTGAAATTGAGGTTTTCTTATTCAAGGACGTGGTGGAAAATGTAGAAGACCCCATGGTTCAAATTGATTTAGAAACCGCCAGGCGCGAGCTTGATCAAGAGGCTGAGATTGGCGACCAGTTGGGTGTCAAAATGGATACCGAAACTTTTGGTCGCATAGCGGCTCAGACAGCCAAGCAGGTGATCATACAAAAGGTCAAAGACGCAGAGCGTGAAAACATCTATGCTGAATATAAAGACAGAAAGAATGAAATTGTCACGGGAGTAGTCCAGAGATTTGAAAAGCGTAACACGATTGTCAACCTGGGCAAGGCTGAGGCGATCTTGCCGGCTACGGAACAGATTCCTCGGGAGACGTATCGTCCTGGTGAGAGAATCAGGGCTCTCGTGACAGATGTGAAGAGAACACAGAAAGATCCTCAAATCATCTTATCCAGGTCAGCCCCATCTTTTTTGATCAAGCTGTTTGAGCAAGAGGTTCCTGAGATAGCTGAAGGAATTGTCAAGATCATGTGCGCGGCGCGAGAACCTGGGCAAAGAGCCAAAATTGGAGTTAGATCCTCTGACGCGGATGTCGATCCTGTGGGAGCTTGTGTTGGAATGAAGGGATCACGAGTTCAGGCTGTTGTTCAGGAATTACGAGGAGAAAAGATAGACATAATTCCGTGGAATGATGATCCGGCCAGATTTGTGTGCAATGCGCTAGCTCCGGCTGAAATTTCAAAAGTCATCATCGATTCCGAGATAGGCGCTATGGAAGTAGTGGTCGCTGACGACCAGCTATCTCTTGCTATTGGAAAACGCGGACAGAACGTCAGGTTGGCAGCTAGGCTTACTGGCTGGAAAATCGACGTAAGAAGTGAATCAAAAGATGATAAGGTCACTGGAGAATCTTTCGAGAGATTACTAGCGATCGATGGAATGGATGAAGAGACGGCCAGCATACTTTTTGATAATGGATATCGCAGTCCTGAGGACATTGCGAGAGCCACTCTCGCGGAACTTACGAGCTTCATGGGGATAACTAATGAAAAGGGCATTGCCCTCCAGCATGGCGCACTAAGGTATTTAGCAAACCCTGTTTCCGATACCGTTGAGGACGATGAAGATATTCAGGAGTCCGAGATTGAAGATTCGTCTGAGTTGTCAGATGACACCGAAGAAACTCAGGAAGAAAATGAAGACGACAATGAAGGTCTATGGGATGCTGGGGTATCGGCATTGACACTCAAACATTCCAAAGACGAAGAAAATGATGGTAAATAGGGGCTACATTCCTCAAAGAACATGTATAAGTTGTAGAAAAAAAATGCCGGCTGATCAACTTATGCAATTTAAGCTGATTGACGGAAAACTTTCAATGGTTTCTAAGGGTATATTCGCGAAGGGTCGAGGTTGTTATGTTTGCCCCTCGAATTCTTGTTTGAACAAGGCTATAAAAAAAAATTTATTTTCAAGGGCTCTAAAAAGTCCAGTTTCGGCGGTTGACGTCGAGATTGATTTCAGCAAAGAGGGCTAGAAAAAGAGGTATTAGATGACCGTGCTTACCGTTGATGACCTTGCTAGAGACCTAAAGGTCAAAAACGAGGATTTGTTAAAAGAACTCGTCACTATGGGGTTCTCGGTAGATGGACCAGATAGCCCTCTGGAGATAGATGATCCTTCAGCTCTCAGGGCCCACTTGGTTAGCGCCATCCCCAGAAGGGAGGTTGTTGAGCAACGCATTAGGCCCACGGTAATACGTCGAAGGGCAAAGACACCTCCTAGGACTGACACAGTTGAGAAAGTAGCTGAAACATCCGAAACAGCTCAACCCAAAGCGGAACAGACTGCAGAACAGATCCAAGAAGCCAGAGAACCAGGTGTGGGGCTGACTGCAGTTACGGACCAGAGAAAAACCGCTTCTCAGCGAAAGCACCGGAAGCACGAACCGGCCAGAATAATAGAGATGGCTCCGCGTCCTCCCAAAAAAGAGCCCCCTGTTGTGATGAAAGAGCCTGAGGAACCAGAATTAGGGACCTTGGAAGTTTCACCGCCCGTTGTTTCCAATGAGTCGGACAAAATTGCCCCGGAACTTAAATCTGAGCTTACGCCTACCGGAACAGCATTGGAAAGAAGAGGAGAAACACAGGCGTCTGTCATTACACCAAAAGATGACAAGGTAGAACAAACTTCGAAACAGACCGCTGAGACAATTCGAGCTACTGGCGTTACTCTTGAGATCGAGACTGAAGAACAATCAGAATCCTCTGAGGATCTCAAGGATGCGGAGGAACGTGCAGCGCGCAAGAAAAAGAAAAAAGACAAGAGAATGCAGCCAGCCCAAATAATTGGTCGTATTCAGTTGAAGAAAGAACAGCCAAAAGAGCCCGATCGCGAGCGAGAAAGACCTCCTCAGCCCCGGCCTCAGCCGAGGCCTCATTCAGCGGAAGGTCCGAGCCGCCCGTCCTCTGCAGAGCAATCGCCTAGACCTTATACCCCGCACGTTCCACCATCCAGGCCTGCGGTAAGACCCGAACAGCCCTATAGGCCTTTAATAGTGGAGATTCCAGTGGAGGACGAACGTCGTCCCAAGAGGAAAAAGGACAAGAAAGTTCGATCCTCAGTGGATGAACGAGTAGATGACGACAAGGGTCGAATCAGAAAACCAAAAGAAATTATTAATGTTGCCGATCTTTACGATGATCGGCCTCGGGCTGGACGAATCAGAAAAACCAAGAAACCAAGACCGCGTAAAACGGAAATAACTGTTCCGAAAGCCATCAAGAGAAGAATCAAAATTCCGGAGTTGGTTACTGTAGCGAGCTTAGCTCACAAAATGAGTGTAAAGGCAGCTGAAGTCATCCAGCAACTTATACGTCTAGGGGTTATGGCCGCGATGAACGAAACAATAGATTTCGACACCGCGACTCTGGTAGCTGGGGAATTTGGGTTTGAAACGGAAACGAGTCGTCCCACTGAAAAGGATATGCTACCTGAAAAAATTGCTGACACTTCAGAAAACCTGGTGTCAAGACCGCCTGTGATCACCGTGATGGGACATGTCGATCATGGCAAAACTTCATTGTTGGATAGAATCAGGTCCACCCATGTAACGGATCAGGAAGCTGGAGGCATTACACAGCACATTGGAGCTTACAAGGTGAGGCTTCCTAAAGGTGAGCTCGTCTTCCTCGATACCCCTGGCCATGAGGCGTTTACTGCAATGAGAGCCAGAGGGGCTCAGGTGACTGACTTCGTAATTCTGGTAGTAGCGGCGGACGATGGGGTGATGGAACAGACTAAGGAAGCAATAAACCACTCTAGAGCCGCAAATGTTCCAATAATCGTTGCTATCAACAAGATTGACAAGCCTGAAGCGGACAAGGACAGGGTAATGAGGGAGCTCGCGGAGCTAAATCTCATTCCTGAAGTATGGGGTGGAGACACATTATTTGCGGAAGTTAGCGCTAAAACCGGAGCAGGCCTGGATGAATTTCTTGACTTGATACTTTTGCAGGCTGAAATACTTGAGCTCAAAGCGAACCCGAACAAAAAGGCTTCAGGAACCGTCATCGAAGCCAGATTGGATAAGGGAAGAGGACCCGTTGCCACTGTTTTAGTTAGAGAAGGAACGCTTCGTTTAGGTGAACCCTTTGTAGCAGGGGTTCATTTCGGGAAAATCAGGGCCATGCTTGATCATGAAGGACGTTCTTTGACTGAGGCCGGTCCTGCGACACCTGTAGAAATTCAAGGTTTTTCAAGCGTTCCGGAGGCTGGAGAACTCTTTTTGGTCGTTGATGAAGAGCGTTTAGCTCGTCAGATTGGGGCTCATCGTCAACAGAAGATCCGAGAAGATTCAGTTGCGCTTTCATCTCCTGCCTCTCTTGAAGACTTAATGGCAAAAATGGGCAAGCTTGAGCAACCAGAGCTCAATATAATCATCAAGGCGGATGTTCAGGGATCTGTTGAGGCTTTAAAAGAGGCTCTTCTGGCAATTCCATCGGCTGAGGTGATCCAAAAGGTTATACACAGTGGTGTTGGCGCAGTTAACGAGTCAGATGTCATGTTAGCGAGGGCTTCAAAGGCCATGACAATTGGTTTCAATGTTCGACCGACCGTAAAAACGTCGCAATTAGTCGAACAGGAAAAAATTGACTTAAGACTTTATACTGTCATCTATGAGGCGATAGAAGATGTTCGAAAGGCTATGGAAGGCCTTTTAGCGCCGATAGAAAAAGAATCAGTAGTTGGCCGAGCCGAGGTCAGACAGACCTTCACTGTTCCCAAAATTGGTGTGATAGCTGGTTGTTATATTGTTCAAGGTAAAATTGAGCGATCTAATCAGATTAGATTGCTTAGAGACAACGTCGTAATTCATACTGGAAAAATAGCATCTATGCGAAGATTTAAGGATGATGTTAAAGAGGCCCTAGAGGGCTATGAATGTGGTATAGGAATCGAGAATTTTAGAGACATCAAGGTTGGGGACATTATTGAAGGTTTTGTGATTTCCAAGGAATCAGCGAAGCTGTAACCTTAATAAATAGCTGATACTGTTGGTATACTTTCTATGATATTGTGTAATGAGGCGGCCAAGCGCGCCTCATTTTTTTTAACGGAGAATTTGATTGATGGTAGTAGGTGTTGCAGTTTTCAGAATATTTATTCACCAATCTTTTTCTCTGAAACAGAAAC
>JBFXII010000196.1:0-6165 GCA_050176095.1 Desulfomonilaceae bacterium | reverse complement strand
GATTTTTTTAACAAATTCATGTATAATTGTGTTATTTAAACCAAGCTTCTTGATCGGGCATAGGTCAGAAGCCAGTTCATTATTTGTGGGATAGAGTTAAAAAGAGTTAATTAATAATTATTGTATCTTATATCGGAAACCCTATTTTTCGGATTCTGAAAAAAACTGTAATATCTTAATGTTTGAAAGAGTAAGAATGACTTCGTTTGAGACCTTTTCCAGAACGGCTTGTTCAGCGGAAAATCAGGGCATTGAGAACTCTGACCTCATGGATCTGAGCAGTGTCATCGACATAATCAAACCTATGCGAGTAAAGGGTCCAGCCAAAGGGGTTATCTCTGGAATATCAATTGACACACGAAAACCCATGGGGCAGCAAAATATTTATTGGTCAATAGCAGGACTTCATTTCAATGGCAACGAGTTTGCTTTGGATGCGCTAAGAAGTGGAGTGAGAGCTGCAGTCGTGAGTGACCCCAGGGTATTCGATCAGGACATCCCGGACGGAAAGACAATAATCGAAACTACTGATAGTCTAGCTGCGCTTCAAAAACTCGCGTCAACCTACAGGCAATCTTTTTCAATACCAGTAATTGGAATCACTGGGAGCAACGGAAAGACCCTGGTCAAGGAGATGCTTGCCTCGATCCTTTGTCTGGACAGACGAACATATCGGTCGCCTTTGTCCTATAACACTCAAATCGGGGCTGCCTTGGGGCTCCTGGGAATGCGCCGTGAGCATGAGATAGCAATAATAGAAGCCGGCATAAGCCTTCCAGGTGAAATGGAACGTCTTGAAAGGATGATTAGGCCGGATCACGGAATTCTGACAGTGATTAGTAAGGCTCATATAGGTGGTTTTGGCACTCTCCGAGAAACTCTAGAGCAAAAACGAAAGTTATTCAATAACTTAGGGCCATCATCGTTTTTGGTGCTCAATGCAGATGATGAGATCAGCATGAATTTGGTGGGCGAGACTCAAGCGAATGTCATTACCTTTGGCTTTGGTCACAACGCAGACGTGAGGGCAATTGAATGGCATGAGTATCCTGAGCAGGGCTCAAGATTTCTGATGAAGCTCTTTGCCGAAGAACTTGAAATAGATCTATCCGCTCCTGGGCGGTTCAACATTTTAAATGCCTTGGCGGCCTCTGCCATGGCTAAAAAGCTAGGGGTAAGTTCGAATTTAATCCGACAAGGATTGGCCGAGTTTCGTCCCTCTCCGATGAGGCTCGAGATTCACACTACGGTTACGGGTGTTACACTGATCAATGACACTTACAATTCTGATCCAGCCTCAATTAAAGGAGCCCTGGATGTTTTGAGCAAGATTGGCGTCGGCCGTAGGAAAATTGCCATCATTAGCGAGTTGCTTGATTTGGGTCTTCACAGTAGCGAAGAGCATTTGGCTGTAGGTAGAGAAGGTGCCAAGGTGGGTGTGGATTACCTGATAACTGTTGGTGAAAATGCAGCCCTGATAGGGAGGGCAGCAATCAACGAGGGTCTAAACAAGGATCGAATTTCAAATGTCAGGACCTACGATGAGGCAGCCAGGGAACTAGAGAAAATTATGAATAGTGGGGACGTCGTCTTGTTCAAAGGCTCAAGATGGTTCCGTCTCGAGAGGCTTGCGAAAGAACTGGTCGGATCAATTGGGCCCACAAGATTGACAGTAGATTTAGATGCTATTGCGAGTAACATTAAATCAATACGTGGAATAGTCGGTCCCGGTGTTGAAATAATGTCGGTTGTCAAAAGTTTTGGTTACGGCAATGACTCTATAAGGACCTCCAAGGTTGCCCTTGAAAATGGAGTAACATATCTTGCGGTAGCCTTTCCTGATGAAGGGGAAGCTCTTCGTGAGAACCGCGTTGACGCTCCGATCCTTGTTTTTAATGTCTTGCCTGAACAAGTTGACAAGATTGTCAGGTATGACTTAAGCGCAGTGGTAGCTTCCGAAGAACTTGCTGAAACACTTAATTGCGCAGCCACATTCGGAAAGAAGATCAAGACACATATCAAGGTTGACACTGGTATGGGTAGATCCGGAGTTTGGCATGAATGCGCTGACGATTTGGTGAAATACGTATTCAGAATGCCCAACCTCGATGTAGAAGGTATAATGACTCATTTCTCAAGCGCTGATGATCCAGACTCTGATGAATATACCATGGAACAAGTCGAGGCCTTTAACCAATTACTGCGAAGGCTTGAATCTGTGGGTTATCAGTTCAGATATATACATGCGGCAAACACATCAGCATTGGTTCGTTTTCCTGAAACCAGGTACAACATGGTTCGCCCCGGACTGGCCATTTACGGAATGTATCCCTCAGATGCCGTCAGATCCCTTCTAGATCTTGAACAAGTGGTCACATTCACCACCAAAATATCCCAAATTAAGAATCACCCTCCGGGAAGATGTATTTCGTATAACCGTAGATTTGTAACGTGGAGAGACTCTAGGATAGCTACTCTGAATGTAGGATACAACGATGGCTATCCGAGGTTTCAATCTAACGTTGGACAAGTTCTAGTACGAGGGCAGCGAGCCCCCGTAGTAGGAACTGTCTGTATGGATACCATGATGATTGATGTTACTGAATTGCCGGAAGCGTCTGTCGGCGATGAGGTGGTTCTCATCGGCCGACAGGGAAATGAAGAAATTCTTGCTGATGAAATCGCTAGAAACGGATCAACCATAAACTACGAAATAGTTTGTAAGATTTCTCCACGAGTGACTCGTATATTTTTGCAGCGATAAATTAAAATTTATGGGTTGTGGTTCAACAAATTTTTGATCGCAGTGTTGGCCAATTGATCGACGGACTCATTTTCTGCATGTCCATTATGACCACGAACCCACTCCCAAGTAACTTCGTGGCGGTCAACGGCTTCATCCAGGCGACGCCACAAGTCCTCGTTTTTTACAGGAGTCTTGTTTGACGTAAGCCAGTTTCGTTTCTTCCAGTTTTTTATCCATTCCGTTATACCTTTTTTGAGGTATTCAGAATCGGTCACCAATCTAACCTGGCAGGGTTTTTTTAAAGCTTCTAAGGCCATAATTGCAGCTGTAAGTTCCATACGGTTGTTTGTCGTCTTTGTTTCAGCTCCGCTTAATGTTTTTGTCTTACCCTTGTACCTCAAAAGCGCAGCCCAACCTCCTGGCCCAGGGTTGCCTTTACAGCTACCATCGGTGAATATTTCCACATAATCGTTGCTTTCCAAACTTTTTTCCATCATTCCCCCCTTATTAGTTTTTGTCGATTCTTGAGATTTTAGCCGGGTATTATTTTTACGAGAACCTTCCTGTTTCTAGGACCATCGAATTCGCAAAAAAATACGCCTTGCCAAACTCCCAGAACTGGTTTCGATTCTTTTATGAAAATACTGGCTGAACTGCCCATAAGAGATGCTTTGATATGAGAGTCTGAATTTCCTTCAGCGTGTCTATATCTATCATTTCTGGGGACAAGCTCGCCTAGCTTATTGATGATATCCGACACTACTGATGGGTCAGCCGCCTCATTGATAGTAACTCCGGCGGTTGTGTGGGGTGAATATACAATAGCTAAACCATCGGTCACACCACTTTTCTGAATTATGTCCCTGATCGCGGCTGTTATCTCCACAAACTGAACTCGCATACTGGTGGTAACCTTCAAGTCCTCCATCGTTTTCATCTCAGTGTCCTGCCACATAACGTTGTTTCTAATATTTAAGATATTAGTCTCTAATCTTCTTGCTAACTGATCAGGATTCTTTAACTAGTAATCAAAATTATCAAGGCTGCTGTCTTTTGAGAACAGAGCTTCAGCGAACTGCCTGGCGTTGAAATCTCTGAGATCATCAATTTTTTCCCCTATGCCAACGTATCGAATTGGGATTTTTAGTTCATTGCTTATGCCAATGATTATACCTCCCTTGGCTGTTCCATCAAGTTTGGTCAAGGCTAATCCGGTTACAGGAATAGCCTCATTGAAAGTTCTTGCCTGTAGTATGGCATTTTGTCCCATAGAGGAGTCTATAACCAGGAGAGTCTCATGAGGCGCGCCAGGAAGTTTTTTGCCAATAGTTCGCGAAACCTTTTTCAGCTCCTCCATTAGTGGAATTCTTGTATGAAGGCGACCCGCGGTGTCTATGAGCACTATTTCATAATCCTCTCTAACTGCCCGTTCCATAGCCTCAAACACTACTGAGGAAGGATCGGCCTTCTCTTTACCTCGGATTACGTCACAACCGATGCGATCTCCCCAGATGGTCAATTGTTCCACTGCCGCTGCTCTGAAGGTATCACCTGCAACCATCATTACTTTTCTGTTCGCTAATTTTTGACGCGCAGCAATCTTGGCTATAGTAGTTGTCTTTCCAGACCCGTTGACTCCGAGCACCATTATTACAAATGGCTCAGATCCATAGCCGACGCGCAAAGGAGACTCAACCTCAAGTAGAGTTTCTCTAACCATTTCCTTTAGGTGCAACAAAATTTTGTCGGGATCATCCAGCTCTTTTCGCTTAACTCTATCCGAAACACTGTCTAAAAGTTGATAGGTCGTTTTGACACCAACATCTGCTCTGACTAATACTTCTTCCAATCTGTTAATTGTTTCTTCATCAATTTCTCTTTTGCCTAACAAAGCCTCGTCAAGACTTTTGAGAAAACCTTTTCGGGTTTTTGTTAAACCGGTTTGAAGTTTTTCGAGATTTTCTTGTGAATCATCCTCGTCTTTAATTTCGGATACCGGAGTTTCAGGTTCTATTTCAGGAACTTCGATTTTTTGGGGCACGGTCTCTGTCTGTGACTCGACTTCATCAGAAACGCTTGAAGTTTCTGGCTCGACTTCTTCAAAGCGATCCTTTCTGAACAGTCTGCTAAAAAAGCCGGCTTTTTTCTTTTTTTCTTCGCTCATTTATCTCTCTTCAAAAATCTCTTTTGACCCATTAAGAAGTGCCGCCGACCGTAATCCACGTCTCAGGTTTGTCGGGTGTTCCGATTCTGAGGGTGGGTTGAGCATCGGAAACTGGGGCTCCCTGGCCATCCTTGCCACAGGTTCCAATCGAAAAACCCAGGTCGTTTGCCACCATGTCTATATCTCGCAGAACTCTAGGCCCATTTCCCACGAGAGTCGCTCCTCTGACAGCAGGCCCTTGTTTGCCATTCTCTATCAAGTAACCCTCGGCCACCTCAAACACGAAATCACCATTGACAGTGTTAACTTGTCCCCCCCCCATCTTTTTCACCAATAGGCCTTTTGGAGTTAAATTTAGCACATCATCTGGAGCCATTGTTGAAGGGACAATGAGGGTGTTTGACATTCTGGGTATAGGTCGGTGTCTGTAAGATTCACGACGTCCATTTCCAGAAGAGCTAACTCCTTTCTTAAGAGCGCTCAATCGGTCCGACATGAAGGCCTTAAGCACGCCGTTCTCTATCAGTAGATTAGTCTTTGAAGCTATGCCTTCATCGTCGTATGGGTATGAACCACGACGATTAGGCAAAGTTGGATCGTCCACAACTGAAATTACATCAGACGCAATCTTCTGTCCTAAAGATTTAGCATAAACAGTCATGTTATCTACAACAAAATCCAACTCCAAGCCATGTCCTACTGCTTCATGGATCATCGTCCCTCCCGCATCACTGCTCAACACTACGGGCATTCTCCCTGAAGGGGCTTCACGAGCTCGAAGCATTGTCAAAGCTCTGCTAGCGGCAGTTGAAGCTGTTTCAGATACGGAGTTAGTATTGAAAAATTCCATTCCAAACTGGCCACCAGCGCTTTCATAGCCAGTTTGAAGTACGGAGTCCTTTGCTGCTGTAACATGAGTAAAAAAAGTTAAAGTCGTTCTGTCAAATTCTATCAACGATCCTTCACTGTTGATTTGTAAGACTCTACGTTTCTCATCCATCAAGACTACTCGAACTTGAGTAATTTCATTTCCCAAGCTCCGCGCCGCGTCATCAGCCTCTTCCAAGAGATCGATCTTTTCTTTCAACCCACACATGGATGGATCGATTTTAATTATGGAAGAGCTTCTTGCCTGTTCAGGTCTGATCGTAACAGTGCCAATTCCTGGGGTTATTCTACAGGCCTCTAACAAACTAGAAGATAGTTCATCCACTGATTTCTGATTGATATCAGTTGTAAAGCCATGAAAAGTCCG
>JBFXII010000195.1:0-6211 GCA_050176095.1 Desulfomonilaceae bacterium | reverse complement strand
TTTTCCTGTTAGTTATTACACCGGCTTCACAGAGGTCTACCACGCTATTAGTGAGCATCTCGGTGTGGATGCCCAAGTCTTTGTGACCTAAAAGAGACTGGGCCACCGCATCAGGAATGTTGCCAATGCCAAATTGCAAACAGGCTCCATGAGGAACTAAGTTGGCAATTTTATCTCCAATTATCTTATCTTTCTCAGATGGTAATCTTTCTTCCAGTTGAATTAAAGGGGTATGGTTTTCAACTATCGAATCAACTTCTGAAACATGAATCACATTTTCACCGAATACCCGGGGCATGTGATTGTTGACTTCAATCATTAGTATGTCACAGTCCCTTGCGACAGTGGAAGCGAAGTCACAACTTGTTCCAAGACTGAAGTAGCCATGCTTGTCCATAGCTGAAGCTGTAATCATAAGTACGTTCATATGATTGAAATCAGTAAGTACTCAAGGAAGCTGCCAGAGGTAGGAAGGCAGGAAATCTATTACGGCGTTTGATCCCGCTTCCATTATCAAAGCCCTGTCTATGTCAGACAAGAAATTGGAATGGTATCTTACACGATCCAGGAATTCAGTTTTAAAGAGGGGTTTAGCAGCCTCAGTCGCCAACTGATAATAAAGATGGATATCCTCCACATCTCTTGCCGCTATTCTTTCTGCCAGCGCATAGAGTAGCGCAGGGGGGGGTTGATGGACCAAGGCCGAAAGTTATATTCCCCTTCTTAGGAATTTTCGCTACGGCCTGTGTCACCGACATAAGTTTTTGGTTATAAAGGTCAGAAACATTAGCCATGATATCTCCTAATCGGCATAAATGGGCTATTGATTTTTACAAACTATCCGTTATCAATTATCCTGAAATTGGGGAACCCGCTTTTGAAAAAACGCATTGACACCTTCGGCGAAATCTTTGCTGCGATAAGCGTCTCGCCGTAACTGCTGTATGTCTTCAAAGTCGTCAGGATTGAGGGCTGGTCCAGAAGTCAGCTTCCTCAACTCAGCCTTGAGTAGTCGAATTACCTTTGGAGCCCGGGAGGCGATGGTTTGGGCGATCTCAAAAGTAGTAGTCTCCAGGTCTTGAGAGTCCACAAGCCGGTTAAGCAACCCGAAACGAAGGGCCTCCTCGGCAGAGAGTTGATCGGCGGTGTAGAGCATCCCCTTGATTACATGTAGAGGCAACACGCCAAGAAAGTGAGTAAGACCGGCGGCGTTGTAAGGTAAGCCGATTTTTGCGGGAGTGATCGCAAATGAGGCTGAACTTGTCCCAACCAGTATGTCGCAAGCATTGCAAGATCGCATGCGCCTCCCCAAACCGTGCCCTTGATCATACCTATTATTGGAACAGGAAATGAGCGGACTCTGTGCAACAGTTGTTCAAAAGCCACGTTCCATGTTATGGGATCCTGTCCGTCAAGTGGGACTCCTTCATATCGTGTCCTGCAGACCACACTTTGGCTTTTGGGTGGGCTCTAAGTACCACCACACGAACCGCCTGTTTCTCAAATTCATCGAATGCGTTGAGGATACCTGAGACAAGCTCGGAACTAAGGCAATTGGCCTGGTGAGGGTTGTTCATGACTACGACGCCAATATTTCCATCCCTGAGTTGTTTTTCCACCAGGGAACCGGGGTCCGGAGCAGCTCCATCATTCATGTCACGATTTCCTTTTCTTAATTATTGTTAGTATTTTAGCCATGGAAGCCAGCAGCACGATGAATGAAAGGGATGAGAGAGTTCTATAGCTTACACCCTTTCTCCTTTTGTCTCTCCGCCAGACGATATTGTCTCCGTCTCTCGGCCTGACGATAGCGTAGCCTCTCTTCAGCAGTTTCACATATTAACGGGGGTACGGAGGTTGGCTGACCTTTTTCGTCAATCGCTACAAAGGTGAGATATGCTGAAGCCGTATGCCGAACCTGGCCGGTCAAAGGATTCTCAGCTTCGACTCTGACTCCGACTTCCATTGAAGTTCTGCCGACTAAATTCAGTGAGGCCTTGAGAATGAGTAGATTGCCAATGAAAACAGGATTATGAAAATCTAGCCGGTCAATTGAAGCGGTGACAGCAATCTTTCGGGCGTGACGAATCGCTACGACTCCCGCTGCCGTGTCTACGTGTTTCATGACCACGCCGCCATGAACGTTTCCAACTGGATTGGCATCCTCCGGATTCATTGCCACTATCATAGTGATCTGACTATCTTGAACGCGTTTTCCCTCCATGGTCTGTGACCTCCTTTATCGAAACTAGTGAACCGACTCCGATGACGATGGACCATTTTAAGATCCGTGCATGGTGGCTCAGGAGCATTTCTCTCCAAACCTGTAACGCAGAAACAGCAGAACCAGTATTGCCAGGGGAACAACCAGATCGCCTATCCAAAGTACTGGCCCTGCATTGTAGATTGCCATGTTCCCGTGTGCGCTAATGTCCCTTGCATGTCCAAAAGCGCATCCTATAAGGAAAACTGCGCTTCCTATACCTGTCGCCGTCCAAAATCCCTGTCTTAACCAAATACAGAGCACACCGCAAACTCCCCAGCTCAAGTCGGCCAGAGCAACCTCAAACTGAAAGGGGCTTCCCTGCTGCCAACCTATCTTGCGGGCTATCTCATCGGCCATAAAAGTGTGTCCGTACCACGCCAATAAAAGGCCAACCCCGATGTTTATAACAAGCATATACAGAAGGAGGAGTTCAACGATTCTGGCTCTTGTACGGGGTTGCCTTCCCAGGAAAAGATGGACGGCAAAACCAATGAGTGACGCTAACAAGAAAATGACCGTCGGCATCATTACCTCCTCTGGGTCTTGGGGACAATCAGATCTCTTCAGTTAACACTCGTATCATATCCGCTAATAATTAAAGACATAAATTTAAGGGATTCTTTGGTTCATGGTCTAACACAACGGGTAGATGTTCTCGGAGGCTGTCTATCTGGCCTGAGCATTCACTATGGAGGGATGCAAGGAAGTGGCGAGCATGTGGACAGCCGAAGCCGAGTGAGCCAAACTCTGGCTGTCCATACTCAACGAACTTAAGAAACGTGGTTTCCAAAACATCTTGATCGCTTGTATGGATGGTCTGAAGGGATTTCCAGAAGCCATAGAAGCGTTATATTCCCAGACAAAAGGTCCAACTGTGTATCGTTCGCCTGGTTCGTCATAGCCTTAAATTTGTCTCCAGAAAACAACGCAAAGATATTTACGTAGCCTCGGCTGAAGATCAGGCGCTTGCTAACCTGGAATTATTTGGTAAAAAATGGGACGCTACGCATCCCAAGTTGAGTCAATCCTGGCGAAGTAATTGGCAGAGGGTCATACCATATCTTGGATACCCCGATCCGGTCCGAAAAGCCATATACACGACCAATGCTATAGAATCATTAAACATCACGTTTAGGAAAGCGACTAAAAACTGAGACTCTTTCCCGAATGATTGTGAACTACCTGTAGTATATTCAAGATGATTCATGCTCTGGTTGTACGAACTACTCGGAAGACTGAACTCTATTCCTAGGTATTTAGAGCTTCAATGGGGTCGAGGAGGGTTTTTTAATCACAAAAATCATTTCTCATGTTATCATTTCTCATTAGTTCATCATGCTGAATACAGAGAGGTTGAAGCTGATTTGCTGCCTACGCGAAATGCTCTCTGATGGAATGTCTCTGAATTGGAGGGAACTATGGCGGAAGTCAAAACATTAAAAGGGCTGTCGCCTTCATGTTCCAACTGCAAGGAAACCCGTGAAAAAAATAATCACCGGCTCAAAATTGAGTCGTATGTGCGTAATGGGGCATAGGTGGTTTTTACGCATGGTAAATTTGTCCCGATTGCATGAAAAAAATGTAAATTGAATTTGTCCTGAGAACTAAGGAATGGATCAGTAAACTCCAAGCCTGATCATATCACATGGTCTGGTTGAGAAAATTGATGTCATTATGTTTAGCTTCAGGGATAAGGATAGCCGGCAGATTTGATTGCAGGTTTACCAAACGGCGTTTTGGCTTAACAGTATTTGCCGCACGTATTTCATCCTTCCTAGAAAACGTTTGAAACATTTCTGGAAGAGTAATGACATGATAGACAGACTGCGCAAAGCGAGCCTCTCCACCCGGATATTTATTGGGCTAACCTTAGGAACAATGTGCGGTATTTTTTTTGGAGAGCTCTGCGCTCCTCTTGGTTTTGTGGGAAAGGTTTTTGTAGAGCTTCTCCAGATGGGCGCTTTGCCCTATATGGTGGTGTCTCTGGTCCACGGCGTGGCCTCGCTTTCTAGTGAAGATGCGAAACTGATCGCTACCAAGGGGTTGTCCATCATGGTATTATTTTGGATTTTGGCCCTGTTGGTAATTTTTGGTTTCAGTCTATCATTCCCACCATCTACCACCTCCTCATTTTTTGCTGTTTCAGTACCGAGCCACGCGGATAAGATTTCATGGCTTGATTACTATATTCCGTCCAATATTTTCCGTTCTCTATCCGACAATTTAATTCCAGCCGTCGTTTTTTTTCAGCGTATTTCTGGGAGTATCCCTGTTAAAAGTAAGAGATCGCGAACCATTATTGGATATGCTGTCTGCCCTTTCTCAAGCCCTTAACAAAATGATGGAAGTCATACTCAAGACAGCCCCGGCAGGAGTTTTCGCTCTCACAGCGACTGCAGTCGGTACAATATCGGTAGAAGAACTGCAAAGGCTGCAGGTTTATTTTGTGTGCTATCTTCTGATTACTGGGATACTGGTTTTCTGAGTTCTTCCAGCGCTGGTGACGTGTTTCACATCCTACACATTCAGAGATGTTCTGCATTATTCGAAAGATGCATTGGTTTTGGGATTTTCGACCGGCAATAATTTTATCATACTAGCGGTCATAGCCGACAGACTAAAAGAATTGTTCCAAAAAAATATTGATAGAGAAGAGAAGCTTGGGAATGTTGTAGATAGCGTCGTTCCACTGGCCTATAGCTTCCCTAACATGGGCAAGTTAATAGAAATATCATTTATTTTATTTGTGGCATGGTACTTGAACAGTTCAGTGGGGTTTGGAAAACAGTTGGAACTGGCATTTTTAGGTGTGATGAGCCTTTTTGGTTCTCCCAAGGTGGGCATTCCATTTCTGCTCGATTACATGGAGTTACCAAGTTCTTACTTTGACCTGTACTTGATGTCAGATGTGTTTACCAGAAGATTCAACGTTCTTCTTCAGACAATAAGCATGTTTGCGCTGACTCTCATAGTGTCGTTCTTAAGCGTAAAAAGAACCGTCGTGAGTCTTAGCCGTATCGTATGGGTGATTTGTTTTACTGCCATATTGCTATTAAGTTCGATAACCCTCACCAAAATGGTGTTGAGCAAAACTGTTGTAGAGACCCATCGTGAGTACCGGATCCTAATGAACATGGAGATAAGAAATCAGTCTCTAGCGCGAATTTTTATGGATCCTGTCGTCAGCCCGGAATTGGTTCCATCCCAGTCCGTATCCGGGAAGGGTATCATGGACAGAATCAGGGATCGGGGCAGAATCGGGATAGGTTTCGACGATGAAGCCCTGCCGTTTTCCTTTTTTAATGCCAGAGGACATCTCGTCGGATTCGACATTTATTTTGCTCATCGATTAGCAAAGAACCTGAATGTTTCCATAGATTTTATTCATTTGGACAG
Source organism: Desulfomonilaceae bacterium (assembly GCA_050176095.1). Lineage (GTDB taxonomy): Bacteria > Desulfobacterota > Desulfomonilia > Desulfomonilales > Desulfomonilaceae > CAITZA01. The sequence goes on along the minus strand of JBFXII010000195.1, from coordinate 549 downwards.
AACTCAGGTGAAGGAATTCCTGGAAAAGGGTATTTGTGACATAGTTATGTCTGCCTTTCCTATTCGACTCGACGAGCTTGGTCAAATAAATTTCACCAGGTCCTACATGGAAATGAAATCGGCTTTTATAGTAAAGGATCATCGCAAAGATGAGTTTCGGAAGCTGTCCGATATTAAGTCCATGTCAGATCTTAGAATTGCAGTCACTCCGGAAAACTCCAGGGAGGAACGCAGGTTAATTTCCAGCGTGTTGCCCAATGCCAAGGTGGTTGAACTCATAAACAAAAAAGCTTTTTTTGAAACGGAGGATTTGGCTGACGCCCTTCTTACAACAGATAAAATAGGAAAGGCATGGGCCTTGCTTTATCCAGTTTATGGGGTTGAAGTCCCTACGCCGAACCTTTTTGTTTACGAATTGGCCTACTCCATTCCGATTACCTCAGGTGATGATAAATTCCTGAATTACCTCAACCATTGGCTCAGTCTGGAGAAGACAAAGGGAGAACTGGAACGGCAGTTTGATTACTGGATTCTGGGAAATAGTCCTGA
>JBFXII010000194.1:0-6220 GCA_050176095.1 Desulfomonilaceae bacterium | reverse complement strand
ATAAATACAAGATTACGTCTGAATCCTTCCTGCCTGGACAAGTGTACGACCTTCTTGATGATTTCCTTACCCATCAAGTCACGTGGGTGGGCTTTCCCGGCAAAAATAAACTGCACTGGTCGACGTTTATCGGACATAAGCCTAAGCAAACGTTCGGGATCTGATAGGATCAGAGCAGCCCTCTTGTAGGGAGCAAACCTCCTGGCGAAGCCTATGGTAAGCGCTTCTGGGTTAAGGAACTCACGTGCTCGTTTTTTATCAAGCGTCGAGCCACCACTGGTTCGCATTTGCCGTACCAGTCGCCTTCGGCAAAAACTCACTAATCTTTCACGCCTGGTTTCATGAACTCCCCACAACTGCTCGTGAGGGATGTTGTAAACCCGAGACCATATCTTGGTGTTGTCCGGCTCTTCCACCCACCCTTCACCCAAATACCTGTCGAACAGGTCAGACAGTTCCTTTGATATGTAGGATGGTATATGGACACCATTTGTGACATACCCGATTGGCACGTCTTCTTCGTCTACATGCGGCCATAATGAGCTCCACATTTTCTTGGAAACTTCACTATGAAGCTTGCTCACAGCGTTGACGCCTCGAGACAATCTCATTGCAAGCACAGCCATAGAAAGAGGCTCTGACCTGTCTTCAGGATTTGAACGACCCAAATCCATCAGATCCTTAACGTTCAATCCCATGGAGGCTAAATACCGTTTGAAATACTTGTCAACCATTTCGGGAGGAAAAAGGTCAATTCCTGCTGGAACAGGAGTATGAGTTGTAAATACTGTGCTGGCTGCTACTGACTCCATGGCCGCATCAAATGGTGTCTTGTATGTTACCATGGTCTGGCGGATGCGCTCGAGAGCCGCAAATGCGGCATGTCCCTCGTTCAGATGATAAACAAAAGGCCACAGACCCAGAAGATGCAACGCTTTCGCCCCACCAATTCCCAGCACTATTTCTTGCTGAATACGTGTCTCAAGATCACCACCATAAAGTTCAGCCGTAATCTTTCTAATATGTTCAGGATTAGATGGATCCGACGAATCGAGCAAATATAGCGGTATCCTGCCAACCTGAACTTTCCACAGAAGAATCTTCGTTGTGACGTTATCGATCTCAATTTCGAAAGCAGCCTGTTTGCCAGTTCCATCCATGACAGGCCATACAGGCATATTGTAGAAATCATTCTCCGGATACGATTCTTGTTGCCAACCATCTATATTTAGGTATTGTTTGAAATACCCTTTCTGGTATAGAAGACCCATTCCAATGAGCGGAAAGCATAGGTTGGATGCGCTCTTGAGATGGTCACCAGCCAGAACCCCTAATCCGCCAGAATAAATGGGAAGACATTCTCCTAAGCCGTATTCCATGCTGAAATAAGCTATTCGATAATCGATAGGCCTCTCTAAGTTAAACGAATAATTTTCTATATTGCTAACGTAATCATCGAAAGATCTTTCTATTCGGCGAATTTGATCGATCAACACCGAATCCTCCAAAATTTCGCGCTTACGTTCCTCGGTGAGATTAGACAACAATACTATCGGGTTGTGTGAGCAACTTTCCCATAGTTCAGGGTTTAAGGCCTGGAAGAGTCGGCTAACTTCTGGATTCCACGTGAACCACATGTTCATGCCGATAATTTTTAATGATTGCAGTTCATCGGGAAGATCAGGTTTGACTATCAATCGCCTAAGCTGCATTAGAATTCCTCAAAAATAAGTCTAAGTCATAACAGAGCATTAATTGAATGTTTCTGAGAATTTTTCTAACAGGAATCAACAGCTAGGTCAAGAATGGGTCACGAAGTCAAAATAGTTTGCCAAGTTTGTAACGGATGTTTATACTGACCGTATGGTCAATCCTAAGCTTGCTGTAATCCTCTAAAACATGATTCCGAAATGATGTTCAAGAATCCCAAATCTCGACTTTTCCAGAACCTGAGTCCAGAAAAAAGAAAAAGAATTTTCAACGCCGCTGCTGAAGAATTTGCAGAAAATGGGTACAGAAAAGCTTCAGTAAATAATATTGTAAAAAACGCTGGCATCAGCAAGGGCAGCTTGTTTCAATATTTTTCAACCAAACGCAATCTTTTTGATGATCTTGTTCAATTAGCGGCGGATCAAGTTAAAATTTACCTTAAGAAAGTCCGAGAAGACACAGAAGACGTGAGTTTTTTCGAAAGACTGGATCGGCTTATTAGGTCTGGTTTTGATTTTATAGATACCAGGCCGACCCTTTCAAGAATCTACTTTCAACTCTTGCAATCTGGAGACTCACCTTTCGGTCCTGCACGTATTCTTGAGCTGCGTGGCCGTGGGGAAGGCTTTCTTCGAGATCTCATGGTCGAGGCTCAAAACAAAGGTGAATTAAGGGATGACCTCGATCTGGAGAAGATGTCATTTCTACTTTATTCGCTCTTGGAGACGATGTTACGTTCATATTACCTGGATCACTTGTCAGGGGAAAAAGGTCTTTATCGAGGTGATTCACTCACCTTGGATGAGTGGATAAGAGTCACTGTGGATTTCGTAAAATATGGTTTGGTTAAAAACAGTTAATTTCCGGAATGGTCAGAAGAGTTATATTGTGGCCCTAAATTCTTGTAGCGACGTTTTTGCTGAACATCAATCATAGATCTGGATAAAGAATCTATTGGAGGCCGATCGGTGAAACTTCATTTTAGATCAATAGTCTTTTTGGCCATATCTCTTATATGGGTTGCTTTTCCATTGCTGGATCTGGTTTTTGCTGATCCGGTTAAGATAAAATTTGGATCCATCCCTGCCCTTCAATCATTACCCATTTATGTGGCTGATGATCGAGGCTTGTTCTCAAAAGAAGGGCTTGAGGTGGAAGTAATTCAGTTTAACACCGCAGCTGAAAAAGACATAGCGCTTGCGGCGGGTAGTCTTGATGGTTGTTTCGCAGATCTGGTCACTCCACTGGCCATGAAGGGTAATGGTCAGGAAATTGTTATGGTAGCCAAAAATTACGATACCCGCTCTGACCGAAGAATGTTTGCGATCATGGCCAAACCCGGATCAAACTATAAAAATGCGAAAGAGCTAGGGGATACTCCTGTGGCTATTTCGTCCAATTCAGTGGTAGATTACGCTACTGAAAGGCTTCTAACGGATTCGGGCTTACCGGTTAACAAGATTGTTTACATTGAATCCAAAAATATCGGGTTGCGTTTTCAAATGCTAGTTTCTGGAAGCGTAGAGGTGGCAGCTCTTCCGGAACCACTTGTTAGCGCTGCTGTAGATAAAGGCGCCAAAATCTTAGCCGATGATTCTGGTTTAGGTGAAACCCAAACTGTTATAGTCTTCTCTCAGAAATTCGCGGATTTACAACCCGATGCCATAACACGTTTCCTCACAGCAGTTAACAAGGCCAATGAAGTTATCGCGCTTGACCCGAATAGTGTCAGATCGGTTATGGTAGAAAAGAATCGCCTTCCACCAAACCTCAAAGACACATATCCTCCTCCGAAATTTGGCGTTCTTGAGGCCCCAGATAGAGACTGTTTACAGAACATATCGAAGTGGCTTCACAGGCGGGGAATAATTAAATCCGAAATTCTCTATGAAAACATCGTTAATACAAAATTCATCCCCTGAACTAATACGTGGGACGAGCCTAACGAAAAGTTATTCAACTGAACAAGGTTTGATAAGGGCCTTGGAGCATGTTGATATCGTCATCGGGGGCGCACAGACAATTGCATTGGTAGGCCCTTCCGGTTGTGGAAAATCAACGTTGCTCCTGTTGTTGGCTGGATTGGAAAAACCTGACAGTGGGAAGCTGCTGTTTAAGTCTGCGCCACTTACTCAGCCACCACGAGAGGTAGCTCTGGTTCTTCAGGACTACGGGTTATTTCCCTGGAAAAGCGTGAGATCCAACATCGAGTTGGGGCTTCGAATCAGAAGAGAGACAATTGACTGGTCAGAAATAATGGAATTGCTCAACGAGCTTGACATATCTGACAAACTAGACGCCTATCCGCAACAACTCTCCGGTGGTCAGAAACAGAGGGTAGCTCTGGCGCGTGCTCTGGTCCTTAACCCCACACTGCTGTTGCTTGACGAGCCTTTTGCAGCTCTTGATACTCTCAATAGGGAGCGACTGCAGGAACTGTCGGAGAAGCTCTGGCGACAGAGGCGGTTCAGCATGGCTCTTGTGACGCACAACATTCAGGAGGCGGTAAGGTTAGGGCAGACCATCCTGGTGATGGGAGGAGTTCCTGGCAGAATATTGAGTGTCATCGAAAACCCTGAGGCTTGTGACACAGACTATTTTGGAACCCCGCACTTTTACGAAAGATGTTTTCAAGTTCGGACACAGCTCGAGTCTGTAGCATGAGTAATAAATCCAGTTACATACTCGCTGTGACCTTGTTGCTGTGTTTTTGGCAATTTGGAGCGATGTTGGCGGGACCGAATGTCGTTGCCACGCCTCTGGCGACCCTAGAAAAACTGTTGACGGAATCACAAAGTCAACGTTTTTGGAAACATGTCGAAGCGTCCTCTTTCCGTATTTTCTGCGCCTTGGTCATATCTTTTGTCACGGCCATTCCGCTTGGTTTGTACCTGGGATCTAGCAGAAGGGCCGATAAAATCGCGAAGCCCCTGATATATCTTACCTATCCAGTGCCTAAAATAGTCTTTCTTCCGCTTGTCCTGCTCATTTTCGGCATCGGAGATCTTAGTAAGATCATGTTGTTATCACTGATCATGTTTTTTCAGCTTTTGATAACAGCACGCGATTCTGCCAGAGCAGTAAGTAAAGCCGCAAAATATTCACTAAAGAGTCTGGGTGGAAATCGTTGGGACCTTTTCGTTCATGTCATTTGGCCATCGACGTTACCATCTGTTTTTACGGCATTGCGGATAGCCACCGGAACTGTGGTGGCGGTTTTGTTTTTTGTCGAATCTATTGGAGCTCGGTATGGCATAGGTTTTTACATCCTTGACGCATGGGGAAGGGCTGACGTGCCACAAATTTACGCTGGAATCACAGTATTGGCTTTGATGGGCGTAGTCCTATACGAAACTTTCGATATATTGGAAAGAGTGTATTGTAGATGGAACCAACTCTGAAGTCCAAACCGCTCAAATCATGGAGTCCCGACGAGCGAATTAGCGCCGTTAAAACAATATTCAACACGATAACTCCTCACTACGATTTACTCAACAGGATCATGTCAGGAAGGCGAGATGTCGCATGGCGCAGGTTTGCTGTAAAGAGATTGCCTGCAGATGCCAGGAGAATTTTAGATGTCGCTACGGGAACCGGAGATCTCGCCATAGAAATTGCGGAGCAGAGAGTTTGTGCCGAAGTCATCGGAGCGGATTTCGTCGAAAAAATGATGAGAGTTGCCGAGATTAAGACAGCAAACAAGAATTTGATTTCCCGCGTTCATTACGTGGCCGGTGATGCTACCAGACTTCCTTTTGCGAGCAATGAATTTGATAGCGCAACGATAGCCTTCGGCCTGCGGAATATTCCCGATCGATTGGCTGCAATAAGAGAAATAAGTAGAGTTATAAAGCCAGGAGGCAAACTGATAGTACTGGAAATGACCTTCCCTGAAAATTTGAAGCTCAGAAGGTTTTTTACCTGGTATCTCAACAAAATGATACCACTGCTAGGGACAATGATATCTGGGAATGCCAAGGCTTATAAATACTTGCCTGATTCCATACAGGACTTTCTCAGTCCAGCTCAGCTTACAGGCCTCTTCGAACAGGCTGGATTGAATTCTATAGAAACTTTTCCACTGACTTTCGGTCTGACCTATCTTCATGAAGGCCGAATCCCATGACAAACGAACAGTTAAAAGCCTGGATTCAGGCAAGCAGAGTCCCATTTTTTGTCGCCACAATGATCCCTATGACCCTTGGTCTAGTCTTGGCGGTTTCACATGACTCATGGAGACCTTTTAGATGGTTGGTGGTAGTGCTAGCCTCCTTCCTGGTCCACTTGTGCACTAATTTGGCTAATGACTATTTTGATCACTACGCTGGAGCCGATTCAGGCGAATCCATAGGGGGCAGTAGAGTAATTCAGCAGGGTAAGCTATCTCCTGCGCAGATCCGCAACGCCTTGGTGATGTTTTACGCAATGGCGCTCCTGTGTGGAGCCTGGATTGTTTGGGTTTCTGGGGTCTTGGCACTTATCCCGTTGATGCTTTTTTCATTTTTCTCCA
>JBFXII010000193.1:0-6225 GCA_050176095.1 Desulfomonilaceae bacterium | reverse complement strand
CTTGAACTATCGGTGTTGCCAACTCAAGCTGGAAAAAGAACCAGGCTATTTAGCGCTAACGCTAAGGACAATACTGAATTAATGGGTCGGATGAGGGAACTATCCGCAGAAATTGGAGCGACAATCCTAAACCGGCCTAAGGTGGGCGAGATCAAAATTGAGGGAAACAAAAGGATTCAACGAGAAGCTATCTTAAACAAATTAGAGATGAAATCTGGATCGCCGTTCAGAAAGTCTGCTATCGGTGACGAGATTCGTGAAATATACTCGATGGGCTACTTTGAAGACGTTCAAATTCGCGCTGAGCCATCGGCTGATGGAAAAATGGACCTTCAGATCACTCTTAAGGAACGTCCATCTATCAAAAACATTGAACTCGATGGTGTGAAAATATTTTCAAAAGATGAAATTCTGGATGCCTTAACTACCAAATCTTTTTCCGTGGCTAGTGTTCAGAAGATTCGAAATGACATCGAAAAGATCAAGGCCATGTATGAAAAAGAGGGCTATTATCAACCTAAGGTAGATTACGAAATTAAGGAGCTTTCTCCGAACGAGGCAGCCTTGGTTTTCAAGGTTGATGAAGGACAGAAGAGTTATCTGACGGAAATAGTTCTGGATGGTAGAAATAAGCTTGACGAGAAAGACATCAAGAAAGCGTTAACGCTGAAGGAAAAAAGCTGGTTTTGGTTCCTAGACGAATCAGGAGCCTTCACTCGCGAGAAGTTGGAAGAAAATAGAATGCGACTTCTAGCTAGCTATCTTGAAAACGGTTTCATAAATGTCCAGGTAGGCGCGCCAAAAATAGATATAGCTGATGGAAGAGTTAAAGTAACATACCCGATTAGAGAGGGCGATCGTTTTCAGGTTCGCAAAATAGAAGTCGAAGGAGATCTAATAGCTCCGGCTGATCAGTTGGTCGAGCAATTGCAGGTCAAGCCAAGGACATGGTTCAAGCGATCGGCTGTGGCCGAGGACATAAAAACCCTCACGAAACTCTACAATAACCAAGGTTATGCTTATGCGGATATTGAGCCTATGCAGAAGATTAACGATGAGCATGACTTTGTCGATCTTACCTTCAAAGTGACTAAAGGTGACAGGATTTCTATCGAGCGAGTTGATATTACGGGTAATGATCGAACCAGGGACAAGATAATAAGAAGGGCCTTGATGGTTAGTGAGGGGGATATATACAACGCTGATAGCTTCGAGAGCACCAAGAGTAACCTAGAGGGCATGGATTTTTTCGAAGCGGTTAAGCTCAAGACATCGCCAGGATCACGCCCCGATTTGATGAACCTTACCGTAGAGGTAATTGAAAAGAAAACAGGGTCCTTAGCGGCGGGATTAGGATACTCATCTCAAGATGGAGCTATGGGCAACATTGACCTTAAAGAGCGTAACCTTTTAGGTATGGGTATAGTGGCCAATGCGAAGGCAAATCTTTCTAGCCGCAGGAGCAACTACGAGGGTTCGCTCGCATATCCATGGATAATGGACTATCCACTTACCGGTAGTCTCAGAGGCTACAAGGCTCAACAATATGAAACAAATTACTTGAGGGATAGTGATGGATTCAGCGTTCACTTGTCCTATCCATTATATGGATTGTGGACCATGAGTTCTGGATTTGCTAGGGATTCAAGTAAGTTATCAGGTTTTGAACAAGTCTTTGCAAGATCTATCGTTGATTACTACGCTCAGTACAATACTAAGGCACAGAAATATTTGAACATTTCTGAAAATTCCATTTCGATGAATGTGGGAAGAGATACCAGAAACAATTCCGTTATTCCCACGGCTGGTTCCAAAGTGACGATTGGAACCAGACTTTCCGGTCTTGGTGGAGATGTTGCTTTCTCCAGTTATTATACCGAGGCGATTTATTACCAGTCTTTGTTTTGGCGAGCAATACTTAAGCTTAGAGCGAATGGATCCATGTTAATGGAGGCGGGTTCGGACCCGATTCCGTTTGACCGAAGAATATTATTAGGAGGAATTCAGAGCATCAGGGGCTACAAACAAGGGGAAGTTGGCCCGAGAGACAAGTATGGAAATGTCATAGGTGGTGACAGGGCTTTATTTTCCAATCTGGAATGTCTTTTCCCGTTAATTGATAGGCTGAAATTAAATGGAGTTACGTTCTTCGATATCGGTAATTCGTGGAATGTTTCTCAAGGCCCCTTTATGAGTGACGTGAAAGCGGGTGTTGGCATTGGCGTCAGGTGGATATCACCGATGGGTCCACTTCGGATAGAATATGGCTGGAAGATTAATCCAAACAAGGGGGAAGATCCCGGCGCATTTGCATTTGCTATGGGGCAACTATTCTAGTTTGTACTGTCAACGGCTGTATATGTTGAAAACCTGTTCTTGGAAGTGATGAATCGCATAATACGATCAATAGTATATTGCAATTTGTGTTTTTCATTGATATTAGATCCTCCGATTTATTTGGTTTCCCGCCTTAAAAAAATCAGTGAACACGAGGTTTCAATATTCTGGCGATTATACGAGTTACTTAACTACATGCATTTTGGCAATGAAAGGAGTCTCACCATGTCAAGATCACTATTAGGCTTTGTATTAGCGCTTTTTACCGCGGTGGTCCTTTGCTCAACCGTTGCGCAGGCTGAATCTCTCTCAGTAGCTTTTGTGGATTTTCAGAAACTGGAGGCAAAATCAAAAAAGGCTCAAGATCTACAAAAGAAGCTCACGGACATGAGTAATGTTAAAAGGAATGACCTTGAGAAAAAAAAGAATGAGCTAGTGAACCTTCAGGAACAGTTGCAAAAACAGGGACCGATGCTCAAAGAGGAAACTCGTAACGACAAGATCAAAGAGATCGGTGTTAAGGAGATGGAATTAAAGCTTGCTCAAAAAGCTGCTGAAACTGATCTTCAAAATGAATTTCGGGCAGCTCAGGAATTAATGATGAGAGACATCAACAAGATAATTTCTGAAATTCGGGTTCAGAAGAAATTGAGCATGGTGCTTAATTCAATGGCTATACTTTCAGCAGATGACGCCTTTGATATTACCGATGAGGTCATTAGCCTTTATGATGGGACTCCCTCCGGAAAACCGGCTGCCGAAAAACCGAAGCCGCCAGCTGCTCCGGCCAAACCTAAGGCCCCGGCTGCTCGATAAATGGTACTTTGAAACGATTTAATCTGGAATTCCATGCAGTTTAGTTTAAAACAAATAGCTGACAAACTCGGACTAGAGTCTTCTGTGAGCCCCGGCCCTGAGATTTCAGGGGTAAAGCCTCTGGAATTTGCCGAGACGACTGATCTGACTTATGTTCAAAACGAACGTTTTATGGCTCAACTCCAGACTAGTTCTGCCGGAGCCGTAATTTTAGCGCATGGACTTCCTGAACCAGCAATTCCCTTCATAAGATCCAAACAGCCTGAAGCTGATTTTGCTCGTTTGACAGCTCTTTTTTACAAGCCCCCCTTTAAGAAAGGTGGTATTTCGAGGCATAGCGTTGTGGCTTCATCTGCCAGAATTGCAGAATCCGCATCAATAGGACCATATTCATTTGTCGGTGAGAATTGTGTGATCGGCGAAAATGCTAATATTGAAGCAGGTGTCTTTATAGGAAATGATTGCTTCATTGGCGCTGAGGCGGAAATTCATCCGAATGTTACGATTTACGAACGAGTAACTATAGGGCAGCGAGTAATAATTCATTCTGGGACCGTTATAGGCTCAGATGGTTTTGGTTACGCTCAAAGCGTTGACAGAAGCGGTAATCCAGTCATCATAAAAAAATACCATAACGGTGTAGTCATCATCGAGGACGAAGTAGAAATAGGGGCATTGTGCGCTATTGATCGTGCTTTGGCTGGTGTCACGAAAATAGGGCGGTGCGCCAAAATAGATAATTTGGTTCAAATAGCGCACAACGTCTCTGTGGGGTCTGGAACGGTTCTAGCTTCACAAGTCGGGATTGCCGGAAGTTCGTCAATTGGTAACTATTGTATGGCTGGAGGCCAGGCAGGAATCAGAGACCATGTCAAAGTCGGTAACGGGGTCATTCTGGCTACTAGAGTGGGAGTGTACAGAGATGTTCCCGATGGCGCTGTTATGGCCGGTTCTGTTCCCGCTATGCCTCATAAATTGTTCTTGAGGGTTCAGACATTAATTAAAAAGCTGCCTGAATTGCTCGAAAGAATTAGAAGGCTAGAACGTTTGTTATCGATAGATACCAAGGATAAAACATGATTCATCCTACAGCAGTTATTCATCCGGGAGCGGTGATTGCTCACAATGTGTCTATAGGCGCCTACTCTATCATAGGAGGCAATGTTGCCATAGCCGAGGGTTGTGAAATTGGGCCTCACGTGGTCATAGAAGGGCACACGACGATTGGGTCTGGAGTAAAGATTTCCCAGTTCGCCTCAATAGGCGCAGCTCCTCAGGATTTATCCTATCGTGGAGAATACACAACGGTGGTGATCGGGGATAGGGTAAATATTCGTGAATACGTGACTGTCCACAGGGGAACCTTCAAGGGAAAAAAGACCACAGTGATAGGAGACGATTGTTACTTAATGGCCTATTGTCATGTGGCTCACGACTGTATTCTGGGCAAAGGGGTTATAATGGCCAACTCAGCCCATTTAGGCGGGCACATCGAAATTGGTGATCGAGCGATTCTTGGTGGTATAGTTGCAGTTCATCAGTTTGTGAGAGTTGGTGAGTACGCGTTGGTTGGAGGGGTATCCGGAGTTGCCAAGGATGTTCCACCATACACGCTGGCAAGTGGAGCCAGGATTTACGTTTATGGATTGAACGAAGTGGGATTGAGGCGAAACGGTTTTAGTTCCTCTACAATCCGCGTTCTCAAGCAGGCTTTCAAACTAGCCTTCAGGTCCTCACTTAGGGTTGATGAGGCCGTAGCCAAGATACGGCGAGAAATGTATGAGACTCCTGAGGCTATGAAATTTGCAGATTTCCTGGCTAGTTCGAAACGAGGAACTGCGAGAGTATCTTTAAGCAAGCATTCATTTCGGACCGTTTAGAAATGTCGGCCATCGGATTAATCGCTGGGTCTGGTGAATTGCCGTTACACGTCGGCATGGAAGCTCTACAGAGAGGATTTTCCGTAATCTCTGTAGCCTTCAAAGGCTTTACTAACCCGCAAATAGAAAAATCTTCATCCAGTGTTCATTGGTTAAAACTTGGTCAAGTTGACAAGGCCATCCAAGCGCTCAAAGGAAGTGGAGTGCAAAGGGTGGTCATGGCGGGGAAAATTGAAAAGAGCAATCTTCTCAATTTGTTGAGATTAAGGCCAGATCGGAGAGCTCTCAGAATTATCCGATCACTTGGTGATTGGAGGGATGACACCATTCTTGGAGCTATTGCAAACGAGTTATACAAAGAAGGTTTAGTAATAGAAGAGATTACACAATGGGCTCCGAAGCTGATGGCTCCCGTGGGAAGGCTTACTAAAAAGAAACCTTCTACTGGGCAAATCAAGGACATCATCTTTGGAAGAAGGATGGCTCAGGGTATAGGCGGTCTGGACATAGGACAAACGGTAGTCGTAAAAAATACGTCGGTAATCGCTGTCGAGGCAATTGAAGGAACCGATAGGGTCATACGTCGGTCCGCAGAACTCGCTACGGGGTGTGTGATAGTTAAAATGGCCAAGCCTAATCAGGACATGAGGTTCGATGTTCCTGGAATTGGTCCATCAACCATTCACAGCATGATTGACGCAAAAGCTTCATTAATTGCAGTTGAGGCTTTTAAAACGTTACTACCAAATAGGGATGAGATGGTGGAACTTGCAAATTCCAACGGAATAGTCGTGGTTGGAATTCCACCTGAGGGCCATATCACAACGGATCTATTCGATTAAACCTTTTATTACACTGCCGTGATTTCAAAGATTTATCTTTATCAATTAATTAGTCTGTCTGGATGACGACATGGCAAGATTTAGTTGCTTGAAATGATGATTTCCTTACGTTAATTGTGAGATATATCGCGAAAATGACTGTTGTCTCTAATTCTTGAAATTTAGCCAACTTTGATGGGGTTACCACTTATTTCGTCCGCAGGTTCTATTGTTTTTGGAATCATCAATTGTTGTTTGTGACGCGGCTTGATAGTCAACAATTACTTGTGTTAATTTGGTAACTCAAGTAGAATGATTAAATGTAACCGTATCACGTGATTATGAATCTGCAGGGAAAGCAGTTTGTGGTT
>JBFXII010000192.1:0-6229 GCA_050176095.1 Desulfomonilaceae bacterium | reverse complement strand
GATGAAAGATCTTCAGGAAAAATATTCCCTATCATACCTGTTCGTTTCTCACGATTTGTCCGTAGTTGAATATATATCTGACAGGATTGCTGTTATGTATCTGGGGAAAATAGTCGAAATAGGACCCAAGACTATCGTTTATCATTCACCGAAGCATCCTTACACTGAAGCTTTGCTGAGCTCAGCTCCCGTTCCAGATCCTGCTAGCCGAAACAAGAGAATTATCCTTAAAGGAGATGTGCCAAGCCCGATGTCTCCACCAAAAGGGTGCCGGTTTCACACTCGCTGCCCTATCCGCATTGAAATATGCTCTTCAGAGGAACCGCTGCTAAAGGAGGTTGATAATAGTAGGTTTGTGGCATGTCATGTGCGCGCAACCTAGCAATTACTGACCAGTTGGTGTGGCCCAATTTAAGAAAATCCTGATTCTAAAGCTTTCATCGAGTAGAATTTCAGATTTTTTTGTGAGTGTTTACCATCAGTGGCCGGACTACTTGAAGCCGAACCTTACTGTGGTCCGGTCCCTCCTAATTTGTAAGACATTGTTAACATGAAGATTGGCACGGATTCAAACCCTTGCAAAAAGTCGCGAAATGTGATGAACATAAGTCTGTCATAGCTGCCTTGGCGTTTACGATCCCAATTATTCTAATTACCGGTCTGAAAAAAATCCTAAATGCAAACCCTACGTGAGATATTTGAATCACTCAGCGCAACTAATTTTGTCGATATAGGGCTAATAAGCTTACTCATATATTTCTTCGTTGTTTGGTTTAAGGGGCCAAGATCATTTCAGATCATAGGGTCTATATTCGTTATCGGAGTTTTATATTTCATAGCCAGCAAACTGGGGCTCATCCTTACATCCGTGCTCTTCCAGTATCTATGGGCCGCAATTATTGTCGTGCTGGTGATTGTCTTTCAGCCTGAGATAAGGCAGATGATGGATCGGGCCTCACCCCTGAAGCTTTTGATCTCAGGAAAGAACAAACAATTTAAAAAAGGGCTTATAGATGAGGTTGTCAACGCTGTAGCGGAGTTAGCGCGAGAGAAAACAGGAGCTTTGATTGTTTTCCAAAGAGAAGATACTCTGGACAACCTCGTGCTCAAGGGCAATGACCTTGATGCAATGGTCACTGCTGAGTTGCTGGAAACTATATTCCAGAAGACCTCCCCACTTCATGACGGGGCAATACTGATTCACAACGGTCGGATAGTCTCAGCAGGATGCATTCTTCCCCTCTCACGCGATGAGGCTCTGAGTCGACGGTTCGGAACACGTCACAGGGCTGCAATTGGGATCACGGAAAGATCTGACGCGGTCTCGGTTGTTGTTTCGGAGGAACGAGGGGAGGTTTCACTGGCTAGCGCTGGACGTATCATTACATATAAGAAACGCACGGAATTTGTCACTGCCCTGGAAAAACTACTTGCCACCGGCCACCTAACTGAAGATTCGGATTCTTCTGATGGTTTCATGACCTTGATAATCTCCAATTGGAGATTGAAGCTATTATCTTTAATTACTTCCATTTTCCTATGGTTTGTGATAGTTGGGCCACAGAAGTCTGAGCTTGGTATATCGGTGCCCATTCAGTATACGAACCTTCCTCTTTCAGTTGAAATCATCGGGCAATGGATGGACCGTCTCGATGTGAGGGTTCGTGGTTCCGCGTCAGGGTTTGATAATCTGAGTTCTGGCTCCGTGAGAGCTGTGATTGATTTGAGCAAAGTCTTGCCGGGCCTGAATTTTTTCCGTGTCACCAACGATAAGATCCTTGTCCCACCCGGCATCACGATAGCACAGATAAGACCGTCTGACGTCCAGCTCAATATCGAGACGGCGCTCATAAAACAGTTTAAGGTGGTTCCCACAATTGTTGGGACCTTGCCAGAAAAAACAAAACTCGTAGTTCAACCGGCGGAAGTCAAAATACGCACTGGCCGCGGCGACATTAAAAAATTGATATCAGTGACTACGGAGCCGGTTGGAATAGCTGAGTTACTCGCAAAAGAGTCTGTCAAAGCGCCTGTAACTGTTAAGCCTGAGGGCTTAAGGATAGAATACATCGATCCGGCGCAGGTCACGGTCAGACTGGAGACTGAGAAAAATTGACCTACAGTCGTTTGGAGCATATAGCCAATGATTCTTTTGCAGAACCGTTTGCAGGCGCTCTTGAATTGCTCTCAGAAAGCCTCAATGCGCAGACTGTCGCGATTTTCTTACTTGAAACCGATTCCTCAAATCTCGAACTGGTTGCCCTTAAAACACAGCGGAAGGATTTCCTGAAGTCCGCTCGCAGATCTTTGGCGGACAATCTTTTAAGTGGTGTGGCTCAGAATGGCTTGACGGTCAGTGAAGTCATCAAGTCAGATGTTTGCTCAAGGCTTGGGTTGTACTCTTCTGGCAGCGCTGAAATTGTCTATATTGCGATTCCATTTGGTAACAATGGTGTTCTGTGGGTTGACAGGGAAGGGGCTGAGCGTTTTTCACCGGATCAGATCAAACTGGCGACCTGGGTGGCAAACATTGTCAACGACATCATAATCTTACAGTTTCAATCTCGCCGCACGAAAGATTCTGGACGGGATCTTGACATAATCACATCCCTTGCCGATGGAATGGAATCGACTATCCAGGCATCGGACATCAGCATCGATGCCATAGTGTCCAAAATGACTCAGGCTCCACAATGTGATGGAGCCTTGGTTGCGATTTCTACTGACAAGGGTGAATTGTGCAGAATAGTGTCCGTGTCGGGTTTCTCAGGGGCGCTGGCAAGGGGCAAGGTTGTGAGGTTACGTCAGGGCTGGGCGAGATGGGCAATTGACAAGATGAGACCGGCAATCATATCCGGACTCAAGGGTGATGAGAAATCCCTACCTATTTTCCACACCGGAGAAGCTATTGGTTTCCCCGTTAAGAGCCTGGCCGTCATTCCGTGGCACGGATATGACAAGGTCGATGGTATTCTGATAGCGGCGTCAAAGACCGCAAGCGCAGACTGGGAATCAAGAAAATCGGTCTGGATGTTTCTGGCTGCGCTTGTAGGCGTGATTAGACGACTTGAAATAAGTGGTAAAATATTAAAGAGCGTCAGGCGTTACGACGGAGAATCCGGCGTAATGAGCGAAGGCTTCTTCCGAAATCAGCTGCAAATAGCTTTTGACAGACAGGTTACCTCTAGTGGAACGTTTTTCGTGCTAATGGCGAAGATCGTAAATGTAGATAAGCTTTACATGGAATATAACTACAAGACTATGAATCGATTCTTGGGTCTTTTTTGTGAAAAGCTATCTATGTCCACGAGGCGTCAATGCATCGCCGGGAAGTATGGTACCGGCTGTTTCTGCATAGGTATAGAAAATCTTCCTGCCACCGAAGTCGACACACTCGTCAGAAAAGCTGCCGCTCTGCTCGGACAGGGAATTTCAAATGTGGACGGCGTAGACATCAGGCATGAGGTTGAATTTGGTTGGGCCCTGTTTCCCCATGATTCCCAAAATCTCTCTGGCTTGTTGACTCGAGCGAGCATCAAACTTCGGAACAAAAAATCACTTAATTACTTCTAGCAATTTTATTTGTCCAAATATGGATTGAAATGATATTGTGCACGTTCGCCACGTCATGATTGATTCGAACATCCAGTATTGGAAAAACCCTTCAGGAGACAACCTTGAGCATGCTGACATTAAATGACCCTTGGAAACATTTGAGAAAAGACTGTTTTGGCAATCAGGAACCCGAGGTCACACTGGAAGCTGTCACAGCCCCTATAGAACTGTTTGAGAAGCAAATTGACAACGCCCAGCTATGGTCTTCGGTCGAAACCATGCCGGCATGGTCAGCAGCTATAAGCTACGGAAGCCGGGAAAAACTTGCAGGCGATCGAAATAAGCAAATTTCCCTAAACAGAAAGCTTATAGAACTCGGACACCATACTCCCCTTGAGTCAATTCAATTCAATTTTCATGTGGCCGGTATATCCAAAGCTTGTGGAGCCCAACTTTCCAGACACAGGATTGGTCAAGGCCATGTAAGTTCCAGTAGACGCTTCCAATCCCAAGGGATGTCGTTTGTTTATCCATTGCTGGCATACATAAGGAACGAAGCTGAAGCAGCGGCGGCCCTCAAAGTTATCAGTGATGTCAACCAAAAAGCCTTTGAGGTTTACGAAAAACTCAGGGAAGAAGCCAAGCTTCATAAAGAGGACGCACGCAGGATTATTCCGGTGGCCTCATCTCAAGAACGTATCTGGTGGGTTAACGCCAGGGCTCTAAGAGATTTTTTCAGATTGCGGCTTCCGCGTGACGCTGAATGGGAGATTCGTCGTTTAGCGATAATGATATTTAATATCGTTAATGGAGTCGCTCCATCACTTTTCGAAGATGTTATCGTGAAAGACTAGTCCGTACTGCGTCAATCAGGTCCGATATTTTGTTGTATGACCGGTGGGTTTGCGGATCGGGTCTTGAGATGACAATCACCTCACAGTTCTGAAGCTGGGCGGCCTTCAGCTTCTCCGGAAGTCCGCCGGGTATACCACCGTCTTTTGTCACCAAAACCCCTATGGCGAATTTTCGCAAGACCCGCAGATTGTCTTCCAGGGAAAAAGGGCCTACTCCGAATTCACACCTGGCAAAGTCAATACCTTGTTCCGTCACAACCTTCCTGGATTGATCACAATCCAACGCCCTTACATAAAGCTCCACACCTTGAGTTTTCGCCTGTTTTACATATGG
Organism: Desulfomonilaceae bacterium; assembly: GCA_050176095.1. Taxonomy (GTDB): domain Bacteria; phylum Desulfobacterota; class Desulfomonilia; order Desulfomonilales; family Desulfomonilaceae; genus CAITZA01. The sequence continues at coordinate 1,486 of JBFXII010000192.1, read as the reverse complement.
ATGAAGATTGTTTGAGCCAGACGTCAGAAGTATGGACTTCTTGAACGATGTGGCCAAACAAGCCGCTTGTTCATGGGAACTGACAACATGGACGTTTTTTCCGTATTTCAGGGCTCCGGGCCTATCATACCGGAAATAGTTTATTTTCAGTACGGATGCGGCTTGTATTGCATTTTTCTGAACTTGCGTCGCATAAGGATGAGTAGCGTCAACAATTGCACTAACCCCTAATTGCTTGCATAAATCAATCATTTCTTCTGCGGTCAAGCGACCGATTCGACGGCTGATGCTTTTAGAAGAGTGAAGTTCCATTGGAAAATCGGTGGCAGTTGAAATAGTTACTTCCAGGCCGGCATGGACCAGACCCGTTGATATCGCAGCTGTTTCCGCAGTTCCTGCCAGCATAAATATCACGACAGATAACCCCTCGGAGTGACAAAAAAGGAATCTATAATTCTCGATGTGCTGTTGCCGATTATAACCAGGCTTCTCATATTGATGTCGATTTCCAGGAAGCGCTCCAAGTCACTGAACACAACTGTCTGCTCAGGTGTTCCAACCGAGGTCGCGATGCCTACTGGGGTGTCCGCAGATCGGGCCTTTCGGAATATCTCAGCGGCCTGCTCAAGCTGATTGACCCTTTTTTTGCTCCGAGGATTGTACAATGCCACTACTAGGTCAGCGTTGGCAACAGCCTCGAGTCGCTGCTTGATCATGTCCCATGGAACCAGCAGATCACTAAGACTAATCACAGCAAAGTCCAGCATTAATGGAGCGCCCATAGCAGCAGCTGCCGAACTCGCGGCTGTAACCCCAGGGACAATCTCAATCGGGATTGAAATTCCCATACTCTTTCTGAGTTCTATGGCAAGCCCCGCCATACCATAAACACCCGGATCCCCTGACGAAACCAGCGATACCTTGAATCCATTGGAAGTCATTCCTAGAGCCTCGGAACAACGTTCCCTCTCTCTCATCATTCCGGTGGAAACGACCTTCTTTTCTCCGATCAAATCCCGGATCAAATCTACGTATCTGGAATAGCCGACAATCACGTCACTCTCGGATATTACCGATACCGCTCTGAATGTCCTATCTTCTTTAGACCCAGGCCCTATTCCAACTACAAACAGTTTTCCTTCGCTACCGCTATTGTTATCCCGTCGTAAATTTTTCTCTTCAGTATTAATTTGGTCCTCCTACCCGCCAATAGGGCGCACGGTTCTGATACCCCCGGAGCGCCTATGTTCTGCTGGACAAAGTCTGATCTATAAAAGTCCCTGGTCGAGTTTACAATGTCTTCTGAACTTATAAATATCAGCGGAATTCCCAAGTTCTGGGCCGCCTGAATTAGGCCCTTTTCAGACATCTTGGCGTCCACCGTCGCCAATAGGCGCACATTCCCAATGGACAGACCCAATCCGTGCAAAGCGCTGGTAATCGCAAGCTTTATCTGTTCAGCGCTGACACCTCGCCTGCAACCGAC
>JBFXII010000191.1:0-6238 GCA_050176095.1 Desulfomonilaceae bacterium | reverse complement strand
GCCACAGGCGGCGGCCTTTGTGGCCGGGATGGCGGAGGATTTGACATCACGGGGTCTCAAGGCTGGCCTTCAGATGGGAACAGCGTATCTAACCGCCGAGGAGGCTGTTTCCACGGAAGCTATTACTGAGTGTTATCAGAGGCTAACTATTGAAAATGCGGAAACCGTAGTCATTGGTAGAACGGTAAACATCAAGGCTAGGGCCGCAAATTCACCGATGGCTTCTATGCTAATAAACAGGGAACTTGACAGAGTCAGAGATGGAATTTCTCTACGTGAACGTAAGGAGCTATACGAGACAGATAACCTCGGAGCGTTGAGGCTGGCAGCCAAAGGTTGCGCAATAGATCCGTCAACTGCGGATTCAGAAAATCCTTGTTTTTGTGAGCTCTCACCAGAAGATCAAATTTCACGAGGGCTCTATCTTATGGGACAGGGGGTCTGTCTTCTCGGTAAAAAAACGACGATTCAAGAGATCCATAAGGACATCCTGGAAAAAGGGAAAGAAATTTTTGAGACGGAGAATCATACTTACACTGAATTTCGACAGTCTGTGAGCTCAGAAACATCTTATGAAAGCCCCCTAAAAGACCAGCATCATTCTCAAACATTACCTATTGCCATGAAACATGACTCAACGGCAACTTCCGCATCATTAATGTCTTCATCAGTTGGTGAATCAGAATTCTCGGAACGTCTAGAAATTACTGAAGATGGAAAAACAGACGAAGCCGAGCTCTGTTATGGACCGTTTGATGAACCAATAGCGGTAGTAGGAATGGGGTTAAGGCTTCCTGGGTCCGATTCACCGGAGAGCTTCTGGAAATACATAATTGAAAAACGCAGCGGCATAGTTAAGGCGCCCGTCGATCGCTGGAGGAATATAGACTATTACTATGATCCAAACCCGAAGGTTCCAGATAAAACCTATTCCTGCATTGGAGGATTCATAACAGATTTTGTCTTTGATCCTCTGAAGTTTCGAATACCTCCATCAGTTGCTAAGAAAATGGATCGCACTCAAAAACTTGCTATCAGCTGTGTTGCTGATGCGTTGGAGGACGCTGGGCTTAAGCCGGAACAGCTCAAGGGCATAAAGGTCGGCATAGTCATAGGCAATTCGATGGGTGGTGAAACCACAGATCGTTATGCGGAGAGATTATCACTTCCTCGCACTCTAGATATGTTGTCGGAATCATTTAAAAAGGTTGGTTTGGATGCTGCAGCAACCCAGGCAGCTATCGAAATTTTCAAGCAACGGTACTTAGAGGACCTACCAGAAATAACCGAAGATTCATTGCCCGGTGAACTGCCAAATGTCATTTCAGGTCGGGTAGCAAATGTATTCAACTTAGAAGGTCCAAACTTCACTGTTGACGCTGCTTGCGCATCCTCTCTTGCTGCTGTGATGAATGCTGTAAATGGACTCAGGTCTGGTTTTATGGATATTGCTCTTGCAGGCGGAGTTGACGCTGCAATGCATCCTTCATCTTTTATCAAATTCTGCAAAGTTGGAGCTCTGTCCTCTGATGGATCGCGACCTTTCGATGCTCGAGCCAACGGGTTTATCATGGGAGAGGGCGCAGGAATAATGGTAATGAAAAGGCTTTCAGATGCCATCAGAGATCGAGATCGTGTTTACGGTTTGATTCTGGGAGTGGGATCGTCTTCCGATGGTCGTGGAAAGGGGATAACTGCGCCGAATGCGGCAGGCCAAGAACGGGCCATAAAGGCTTGCCTGGAGGCTGCCCAAGTTGATCCTAATGCCATAGGATTGATTGAAGCTCACGGCACGTCCACACCCGTAGGTGATACAACGGAATTGACGTTATTGGATGAATTCTTTCGTAAGGCTGGCGCGCCCGTAGGTTCAGTTGGGGTAGGCTCGGTTAAGTCCCAGATCGGTCATTTGAAAGCAGGCGCCGGAGCTGCTGGACTCATGAAAGCGCTCCTGGCTGTATATCATCGCACTTTGCCACCAACAATAAATATTGAAACTCCAAATCCTTGTATTAATTGGCAGGATTCCCCGCTCAAACTATTGACAGAGGCGCAGCCGTGGAAAACCGACAATGGGAATCCACGTAGAGCAGGAATCAGCGCTTTTGGTTTTGGCGGGACTAATTTTCACGTTATTATCCAGGAATTTTATCCTAACCTTAAAATTGTCCCTAAGGCTGTTTCAAGTACAAAACTGTCTGTCCCGATAGAATTCGTGCCGCCTGACTGGCCAAAACCAGCTAACTTGAAAAGTGATGGTGAGGCTTGGGCAGTTGGGGCGAACAGTCCCGAAGAACTCACGTCAAAAGTCAAACGAATCCTGACGGAATTAAACGCCAAAACCTTCAAGCATCTGTCAGAAGAGTCTCGAAAGAATTTAGGTTCATTCGAACTCAGATTCGGTTTTGGAGCCACCGATTTCGAGATGGCGGCTAAAAAACTGGAAACGATCCTTGAAGTAATTAAGGATCCATCGAAGAAGGCGATCCTGCCTGCTCGTGGAATAAGCCATGCTCAGGGTTCGCAGGTGAGGTTTAGGCCTGGGGCGGCATTTCTGTTTCCTGGACAAGGATCACAATACTCATACATGTTCAGGGATCTTGTTGAACGCTATCAAGTGGTAAGTGACACATTTCTTGAGGCGGACGAGATACTTCAGTCCCTTGGTTTACCATCAATAATTTCAACCATTTTCCCTGATGCATCAGATGAAAACAAATCAGATTCGGGAGTAGCAGACCCACTTCGGGACACACAAATTCTTCAGCCAATGATTTTGACCGCCGACACAGCAATGCTTCGGCTTCTCGAAACTATGAATATCAAGCCTGTTGTGTGCGCGGGACATTCTTTAGGTGAATACGCCGCTTGTGTAGCAGCGGGCGTGTTCACGTTCAGAGATGCCTTAGAGGCGGTGGCGGTCCGAGGCCGCGAGATGGCCCGAGTCAGCATCGCTGATCCAGGATTAATGATGAGCATCCCGGCTGACGCCAGAGCAGTTGAGGAAATTTTAGCCGAAGTTGACGGATACGTTGTTGCTGCCAATAAGAACTCACCGAAGCAAACAGTCATATCCGGAGAGACGCAGGCGGTCAAAAAAGCCGCGGAACTTTTCAAAGCTAAGGGATTGGAAGGAATTCTAGTTCCAGTTTCTGCAGCGTTTCACTCTGGTGTGGTTGCTCCTGCCAGGGAGCCTTTCATGAAAACCTTAGATAAATTGAGGGTTAATCCTCCAACAACCCCCATAATATCTAATGTGACTGGGGATTTTTATCCAGTCGGCCCTGGGGCTTCTGACAGAATCAGAGATCTTTTAGGCAAACAGTTTGCTGCTCCTGTGGAATGGGTAAAAACGCTTCGCAAGATGTATAGCGAGGGCATTCGGGTATTCGTTGAATGCGGGCCCAAGCGGGTTATGACAAATCTGACATTGGATACGCTGTCTAGCGATGCGTTGGCTCTGCCTATGAATCATCCCAAGAAAGGTGGAATTCTGCAGCTCATGGAAAGCCTGGCTGCTCTAATGGTTGAGGGCTTCGATGTGAGATTTGACTATTCCCAAAGCACTTCAATCACTGGTTTGGGTGGGGTACAACAAACGGAGTTAAAATTAGTTGATTCACGAGACACCGTTAGCTCTACAATGAGTCGCCCTGAATCTAAGCCCATTGAAATAGCGCCATCACCACTGGATTCTTTGATAGACGATGAACTCAAACAGATAGTTACTAGAAAGGAATTTTCGAGATATGTCGAAATTCAGGGACCTTCAATTAGAGCTTTGCTTAAGACCGGATATGAGTCCTTCGTAGAAACCATTTTACCCATGGAAAAGGTCGTCCAAACAATAAAGTCAGAAGGTATGAATTTTGATTCGGTTGTTATATCAGGATGTTCTGCGGGACTTCCCTCTGATGTTAGGTTTGCATTTGATAGAGAAAATCTTGATGATTTGATTCTCGGAAAAAACTTCATAAAGCAGGTTTCTGAGACCAGTAGAATTGACATGCTCGAAAAGAACGTTGAACGACTCTACAAAGGACCTAATGGTGAGGCTGATCTTAGATCAGTTGACGACATTAACGGAGTCATTCAGCTAGCAGGTTTTTTTAATGACGCCGAAATATCCAAAGAATATGGGTTAGATGAGAAACTTTTGGCGGCAATGGATGTGACTACAAGGCTTGCCGTAGCTGCGGGTCTTGAAGCCTTGAAGGACGCCGGCATTCCACTAGTTAGACAAATGAAAATAACCAGAGCCGGCACGGAGTTGCCTGACTCATGGGCTCTTCCTGCCGAGCTCAGAGCTGAGACTGGTATTATTTTTGCCTCAGCATTTCCGGGAATGGCTTCTCTAGTAGATGAAGTGACACGTGAAACTGCAGCAAAATACGGAGCTGGAGCAAAAAAGAGACTAATCGATTTTTACACAGGTCTAGTGGAGAGAATCAGGGATGATAGGGAACGCGAACGTGTAACCAAGTGGTTTACTCAGGAATTCAGTAAGATAGCTGGTTCAGATGATGATGAGCTATATACTTTCAACCGAACTTTTCTGCTGCGTGTAATGAGTATGGCGCATGGTCAACTGGCGCAGTTGATAAAAGCTCAAGGGCCTAATACTCATGTTGACGCAGCCTGCGCCGGCACTACGCAAGCCATACTTCTTGGACGGGACTGGATACGCACCGGTCAGGCCAAAAGGGTCATAGTAATAGCAGCTGACGATGTGGCGGGAAAAACTTTGCTGCCTTGGATAGGTTCGGGATTCTTGTCAATGGGGGCGGCAACAACGAACGCAAATCTTTCAGAGGCGGCCTTACCGTTCGATGACCGACGTCACGGCCTAATACTTGGATCTGCAGCCGTAGGAGTTGTTCTCGAGGCAGAGGTTCTCACAAAACAAAGAGGAATGGAGAGCATCGCTTCAATAGAGGCCGGTGCGGTTGCTAATAGCGGTTTCCATGGCACCAGGCTGGATATCGAACACATCACCAGTGTAATGGAAACGATGATTTCCAAGTGGGAAAAACAGACCGGGACAAGTAGGAATGAGCTAGCCCAGAAGATGTTTTTCATGTCCCACGAGACTTATTCTCCAAAAAGAGGAGGAAGCGCGGACGCCGAGATTAAGGCGTTACGAAATACATTTGGCTCCAGAGTCACTCAAATTCCTATTGCCAACACGAAAGGGTTCACGGGACACACAATGGGTGTAGGTGTGGAGGATGTTGTTTCCTTGAGATGTCTTCAAAAGGGTCTCTTACCACCAATACCTAACCTGAAAAATCCGGATCCCGACTTTGAGGATTTGAATCTTAGCCGCGGTGGGAAATGCAATGCGGAGTATGCGCTTAGGCTCGCAGCGGGATTTGGCTCTCAAATAGTAATGTCTTTATACAAGGTTAAATCGCACGAAGAAAATCGAATAGTAGATCTTGGATCACATCGGGAGTGGTTGAAAAGGATTACCGGATATAACGATCCAGTGATCACGGTTGAGGACAGGACCCTCAAAGTATCTCAAAGATCCGATTTATCATCACTTCCGGGTGAAACTGAAAAAATTGCTGCCTTAGAGCCGTCTATGGCCAAATCTACAATCTCCCAGTCCTCAAAGCATTCTAATGATCAGGTAAGAACCCAGATCTTGTCACTTCTTTCTGAAAAAACCGGCTATCCCGCTGAGATGTTAGACACAGGGCTCGATCTGGAAGCGGACCTAGGAATTGATACTGTCAAGCAGGCTGAATTTATTGCTGAGGTTCGTGAAAAATTCGCAATACCAAGGATTGATGGGCTTAAGATAGCAGAGTTCCCCACGATTGAACACATAATCAATTTCGTTCTTTCTCACACTGCGCCACAGACGGATAAAAAGGTCCAGGACGTTTTGAACCAGGGTCAAAACCGATCAGATTATACGGAGATTCAGGACAAGATTTTATCTTTACTCTCCGAAAAAACTGGTTATCCGTCAGACATGCTCGATGTGGAGCTAGATCTAGAGGCCGATCTAGGAATTGACACAGTGAAGCAGGCCGAATTCATCAGTGAAGTAAGAGAAGTTTTTGGGATACCCCGAATAGATGGATTAAAGATCGCCGATTTCCCCACAATCAAGCACATAATTGGTTTTGTCATGGAAAGAAGTCAGGGAACGTCTGAGCGCTCGGAAGCAATGGCATCTGAAACACAAACTTTGGATGTAAGCAAGAAAGAACCTGAAATAGGTCTG
>JBFXII010000190.1:0-6245 GCA_050176095.1 Desulfomonilaceae bacterium | reverse complement strand
ATCCAAATGGAAAGCCAAAGGGTATAAGGTTACTCTGAAACCAGTGGCTCGTCCGAATTCAGGGATAATCTACAGGCTTTATCTTGGAGACTTTGAGTCAGAAAAAAAAGCAGACGAATTTGTAAAACAGCTTAAAACTAAAGAGGGAATTTCGGCCATGCGGCTCAATGCAAAAGATTAATGAATTTGGACGCATCCACGAATTGGTGGACACGTCCGAAGTAGTTATTTCTTTTTGAGAGAGGCCAGTCTATCCGCAAAACTGACGGATTTTGTAGGTTGTGCTCCGGTCACTTCCTCAAGGGCAGCCTTTATGTGCGCATCGGCAGAATCCCTATCCGTAGTCAGTAGCTTGGCTTTCATGTCAGCGCTTGCGGCTAGAGCTCGAGCATCCTCCGCCTGTTTGTTCATTGCTGCCAATGCTACTCCGAGACTAGAGGATTCTGATCTTAAACCAGCCATTTTTTCCGCTTTTTCAGCGCGGGCAGTGGATCTCTGTTTTTCAAGTTCCGCCCTTTTCATGTCACGTTTGGCTTTGTCCAGCATAGCCCGTGCGTTTTTGACTTTGGTAGCTGTAACCTCAGCCAAATTTTTTACCTCTTCATAATATTTGGCGGCTTCTTCCGCTTCAGCATATTCTCGTTCTACTTCCGGGCGGAGCTCTTCCAGTTCATTGATGAGTTTGTTAAGACTACCCTCCAATTGTAAGGCTTGGTTTGAATCTCCTGATGACTGCGACTCTTCGAGTCTTTTGTTCAACAATTCTGCTGCAGCAAGGAACTTGTCATAATTTTTTTGCGCGGCATCTGCTTCAGCCTTTTCTCTTTCATATTCGGCCTTTGCTTTGCCAGCCTCGATAGTTATTTTGTCGAGTTCTTTAATCATTTCTTCGATTTCAGCTTGTGAAGCTGTTTCTGGGTCCCACGCCACTATCTTTTGAGTGATAGTCTGACCAACTTGTCCAAATTTTTCCTTGCCAAAGCTGCTCAGGAATCCGAAAATTCCTCCCATATTTTGTCCTCCTTGTGATGTCATAGCTAGATAACTTTTATAGATGCAGGTTCCAGTGGAATTCCCACCATCAGCTGAACTGACGCTCCATCTCTTTCTTGCGCTGCCGATACCAAAAGATATTCGTCAACATTGTCATCAATATTTCGGCCATACAACATGCTGTCGTATTTTACCGTTTCGCTGTTGTGACCATACGGATCCAACAGTAAATTTTCCAAGAAGCTGACAGGGGGAATCCTGTTAATTTGGTTGCCCGCATTGTCCTGCTCGACAATTTTAGTGGCATCAGGATTTTCCCAAACACGGAAATAACGTTTTCCGTTTTTTGTGTCGAAGATGTTCAACCCTATATATCCGTCCTCATCACTTAGCCAAAAATTCCATGATTCCGAATCCTGAGGAAAGACTTCATCATAGGACATAAACAGCTTAACTTCTTCTACTATTTTCCGAGAATCGGTTACAACCTGTAGCATGTATACTCGTTCTGAATGATCCAGATAGAAACGATGGAGCATTGATTCTCCTACCGGAAAGTTTCCGTAAGAGATTACCGAATTACTTGGTCCGGGATGCTTTATTTCAAGCTCATCGCCGGCTAAAATAAAATCAACCTCGGGAATCTCAACAATGCAGTTGAATCTTAAGCCTAATGGTAGATCTAAATCGATTCTTTCATCTTTGATTCTCGAGATCGATTCTTTTACAGTATCAAATTTCTTTTGACCAATTTTTCGCAATAAGTTCCACATTGCGCACATTTTTCCTCCATTCTGGAAGCAACAATAGTTTGGTCACACTGTTCCCAAGGAAACTATTCAATGTTGTTTGACTATGGTTGATGGCTGTCATGGTGTCAAATTTATCTACCCGTTTTCGTGCATATCTGCCAACACTCTGCAATTACAAACATTTATTTTGTTGAGTTCACTATGTTTTCTATTTCTGGTTTGGTTTCCAAGATGGCCAAAGATAAGGCTTCCATTGCGTTGGAGCCAAAATTTTCGGCCCACTCGGTTCTTAGCGCCAAAATTGCTTGAACTGCCAATGTCTTCGTTTCGTGACTGAATATCCAACCCTTCTGTAAATACGGATAAACATCTTTGGAAATCTTGACAAAGGAGTATATTGGGTTACCGTGTTGATCCAGTTTGTTATCTAGATCGGCATCGTCAAGCGCAACCAAAGTTAACGTTCCATTCTTTTTAGCAATTTCTTCAGCTCTTTTGAGGAAATCACTATTGAGGCCTCCAACAAAGAGCATTAACGAATTAGGATTTTTTTGGACTTCTTCTAAAGCGCTAAAGAAATCAGCATGTTGGACATTGATTTTTTTGTATTTTTCGTTTTGATCTGCAAGACCTTCCCATGTCAAAGCGCTTCCAGAACCTTTGGGGCCAACGTACACGACGTTTTTCGATGTGTTAATGTCCGCTATGGATTTTATTCCGCTCTTGGCATTTGCGATTAACTGAACATACTCGGGATAAAGAGTTGCCTGTTCTGTCACAAGCTTCTTGTCGGGAAACTTTTTGGCTGACATTGCAAGAACATCCGACTGCACTATTCCAATGTCGGCCTTTCCTTCTGCCAAAAGGTTTAGGTTTTCCATAGCTCCGGACGTGGGTATTGCTTGAACGTTCAGACCAGCGCTCTTTGTCCTGAGGAGATTGGCATATTTGTCATACAAACCTCCGGACTGGCCTGAAGCAAATCGTAACGATGGTTTTTCAGGATTTTTTGTAGCCAATGCGGCGGCGGAGAGAGCCACCTCGGGTGGCACACCGGGCGGGAGGTAAGAAGGATCCTTAGGGGTTCCTTCCATGCCCTTGACCTGTTTATCGAGCTCGGCCAACTTAGCTTTTAATTCCGAGTTGTCCTTGGCCAATTGGTCCGCTTCCTGTCTCCATTTCTGGTAACCTGGGTCGTTTTGATGATGATAGGCGGTCGCTGCCACGTTCCTGTTACCCAAATGATCGAGCATCCAGAACAAGAAGAGGGTGTCGAATATCCCGAAGCTTGGCGCGCCTCCAAATGCATAACGTGGAGGTTGATAGTTTTGAGAACGATAATAATTGTCTCTGTTGGAATAGTGCGTTCCATAATCAAAACCAGAATAAACTTTTCCCTTCTGATAGAGTGGATTGGAATCATATTTCGATTTATCCAAACTGAATTCGGGGTTTTTAAACTTTGATTTTTCTTCCTGGTAACGTTTCAATGATTCTTGGGAAGAGTTTTTCCGTAGATCACCGATTGTTTGCTTATCAAATTTTGAACCGCCTGAAAAAGATCCTGAAGATCCGGACGAAGAAGCAGATCCAGTTGAACTTGCTGCCCCGATTGCGCCAGCGACTCCCACGGCTCCGAGTGGTTTGGAATATCCTCCGGAACTGGGAGTTGATGATGGAGATTGAACGGCAGGCTTGGAGTAGCCACTCGAACTGGAACTCGGCGCCAGAGTGTTTGAACCCGTAGGCGATGGTGAAGTGACGGCTGACGGTTTAGTATAGGTCGATGAGCTAGGAACTGAGGACGGTTTTGAATAGCCGCTAGACGACTTGGATCCTGAGCCAAAAATTCCTCCGCCACTCCTGTCCCACGTTCGTTTGGTGGAAGAAGACCATGAAGAACTCTTACTAAAACCGCCTCCTTTTCTAGCTTCTACTGCAGAAATTCCAATCAGCAACGGGGTCAAAACTATTGTAGTGGCAACTACAAGGCCTGTTATCGATTTCCAAGATTTCATCATTAATCCCCAACTTACGAAATATATTTTGTCTGATTTTCGGGAAGCAAGGAGATGTAACTCAAAATTACATTACTATCTCCTTATGACTGCTCATATAGATTGTCGTTCCAACAAACATGAAAATAACATCAAAGTGTTTGTTAAAAAATACAAAACTTGTAATGAGTCACAATTCTTCAAAATTTTAGCGTGTTGTGTTATCATTTATTCTTATAAAAACTATAACGTAGAGGCATAATCATGAAAAAAATCGGTTTTTTTGTGACGGCGGTGGTTCTATTAGGCTCGGCGTGTGCGTTTAGTCAAGGCGCTGAAATTTATGACAGAAGCTACCAGGGGCCCATGAATATTTACGGCCAGCCAGCTCTTACAGTTCCAAGTAATCAACAGTCATCAGGAAGTCAGCAATTTCCGGGTGTGATCCCGATGATAGCTGATGGGGTGAGCGGAATTGGTGGGTATTTCTGGAGTTACATGCCGGCTCCAGTGCGCGGAGTTCAATCGCCTTACAATTTGTCACCAGACTCTGGTGTAGTTTATCAGCAGTTTGTTCCAGGGACTCGTTAAAAAATTAGTTGATCACTTCTAATTCAAGGAGAAAAGTTTGCTATCAGACAGCGATTTAATTCGGGTTCAGGAAGTTTCTTCGGCTTTAAACAGACCAGTCAAACTATTGGTTTTTGGAACTGGAGGCCAAAGTTTATTTGAAAGAGAATTGTTTGACATTGCTCGTCAAGTGAGCGGCGTTTCTATGAATCGAATCATTCTGGAGGAAACTTCTGAGCCTATTGTTGTGGGTAAGCCTTCGATTAGCGTAACCAGTGACGATACTCGAAGGATAAATTACCTTGCTTTACCTCAAGGACCGGAGTTTGGACCTTTTCTAGAAGCGATTTCCTGGCTGGGCTCTGATGTAGATTATCCGAAATCGGATGTTGGTAAAGCTTTAAGTCTTCTCGATGTCCCGCTTGAAATATTTGTTCTAATGGCTGCTCCGTGTCCACATTGTCCACAAACAGTCAAAGCGGCTCTTCAACAGGCTATCTGGAGCGATAAAATCTCCGTAATCATCGCTGATGCTCTGGAATTTCAAGATCTTGCAGACGAATTCAGATGCAAATCAACCCCCATGACAATAGTAAATGGTGAATTGACAATAATCGGAAACATAACTGCGGACGACTTAGCCAAGAAACTTATAGAATCTTCTGACGAAAGGTCTTTGACAGTAATCATCGAATCCATGATTAAATCAGGCAGGGCAGAAGATGCCGCCAAACTGGTATGCAAAAAAAACGTGCCTCAATATATGGTCGAAATTCTTAAACAAAAAGAGTTTTCTACTCGAATTGGAGCTCTTGTCGCTATTGAATCCTGTCTTGAGGCAAACCCGCGTATTTTTGACACCGTGATTGATGATCTTTGCGAACTTTTATCCTCAGAAGATGTTGCGCTAAAGGGGGACACGGCAGAACTACTTGGAAAGATTGGTAACGTCAGGGCGATTCCTGTTTTAGAAAAAGCCTTAACTGACGAGGATGCAGATGTGAGGGAAGCTGCCTCAGAAGCGTTGGAAGCTTTAAGGGCCGGGTCACACAATGAGTAAACCAGAAAAAGGGCAAAAGCTTTGGTTTAGAGCAGTGCTATTTCTAGTGCCCCGTTTGGTAAGCTACTATTTTAAAATTGTTGACCTAACATCAAAAAAGATATTTCTGAACACAGAGTATGAAGATCAGATATGCAAGAATATGCCGTTCGCGTGTGCATGTTTTCATGGCACGATGCTTTTTCCTGTTTATTACTGCAGGCGCTATCCCGGCGTAGTCATGGTAAGTCGCTCCTACGATGGTGAAATAATTGACCGTTCAATCAGACGGATGGGATATGACACTGTAAGGGGTTCATCCTCAAAAGGTGGTAAAGAGGCCTTGGTAGAAATGATAGAGCAGATAAAAGAGCGGAATTACTGCTCGGGTTTGGCTGTAGATGCGCCTCGGGGTCCGTCTAGAAAAGTTAAGATGGGTATAGTGATCGTGGGGCGAGAGACTTCTCAGCCAGTCGTGCCTTTGGTGAGTTGGGCAACGAAACAGATTCAGTTCAAATCCTGGGATTCTATGATACTTCCTTTGCCTTTCAGCACAATAGTAATGTCATTCGGAAAACCTACTTTTGTGCCCAAAGGGCTATCCAACGAAGAATATGAAGAAATTAGATCGAACATTGAAGCCGAAATGCTAAAAATATCAGCACAAACCGAAAACAAGGTTCATGAGTTAAAAAAACTTGGTTCAAAATAAAATGGGAAATCAATTTTAACTAAAATGATTTCCCGTTAGTTGTTTTTTGAGAAAAACTCTACTTAGTGGCGCTGGCTTTTTTGGTTCTGCTTTTCGGTTTGTTAGATATAGTTTTTGAGGAAGTCGAGGCTTTTTTTTCAGAATTAGCTTGGCCCTTTTGTTCTGGATCTGACTTCTCTGGA
>JBFXII010000189.1:0-6260 GCA_050176095.1 Desulfomonilaceae bacterium | reverse complement strand
TTGATGCGACCCAATCTCCACCATTGAGAATTATCGGGTTGAGGTTTGCAAATGTTTCGACATTATTAAGGTTGGTCGGTTGATTCCACAAACCTGCTTCAGCGCTTCTGGGCGGTTTGATACGAGGCATTCCTCGTTTGCCCTCAATTGAGTACATGAGCGCAGTTGATTCACCGCACACAAAGGCTCCAGCTCCAGGAGCTATGCCAATGTCAAAATCAAAGCCGGAGTTGAAGATATTTTTCCCTAAAACTCCATAGTCTCTTGCATCATGGATGGCTTTTTCGAGCCTCTGAATAGCCAGAGGATATTCAGCTCTCACGTAAATGTACCCTTGGTTCGCTCCAATGGCATAACCCGAAATTGCCATGCCTTCCAGGACAGAGTGTGGATCTCCTTCCATTACCGAACGGTCCATGAAAGCCCCCGGATCTCCTTCATCTCCGTTACAAATGGTGAATTTTGGAAAGCTGTCGTACCGTCTACATTCCTCCCATTTGAGGCCTGTTGGAAAACCTCCACCTCCTCGACCACGTAAACCTGACTTCTTGACTTCTTCTATGACTTGTTCCGGCGTCATTTCCTGGAGGCATTTTGCCAACGCGGCATATCCATCTCTAGCTATGTATTCATCGATACTCTCTGCGTCTATCAGTCCTCGGTTTCTGAGAACAATGAGCCGTTGGAGCCCAAAAAAACCGATATCCTTCATCAGGGGAACACGAGTCTTAGTTGCTTCTTCCTTGAACAGCAAATCTTGGACAACGCGCCCTTTAAGAACATGTTCTTCAACGATCAAAGGCGCATGTTCTGGCTTGACCTGATTGTAAAATATTCCGTCAGGGTAGACGACAACCAACGGCCCCATGGCGCAGAAGCCGTTGCAACCAGTCATGATTATCTGGACTTCGTCCTGAAGGTTTCTCTTTTGCAACTCTCTCTCGAGAGCGTCTCTAACATCTAGTGAGCCGCTGGCGATGCATCCGGTTCCGGCGCACATCATTAGCTGCATTCTGTAAAATGGGCTCGCACACATAGCCTAAACTCCGAAAAAGCCAAGTGTTGACTGACAACAAGAAATCTAGCTTACTGCAGCGGCTTCTCAAGTAGCCATAGTTTCGCTGCCGATGGCCAAAGCATAATCCTCTACAACTTTTCCTTCCATGACATGCTCATCAAAAATACGTTTGGCCTTGGTTTTGTCGAGCAAGACGTATTTCACTGGAGCTGAACCCTCCAGTTCAACGGTAATCATGGGCTCTTTGGCGCAAAGGCCTGCACAACCAGAATTGGTTAGAATAATGTCTGTAATATCCTTTTCGCCAATGATGTCGCGGAATAAAGTCATGATTTCCCTAGCGCCAGCCGCGATACCGCATGTTCCCATGTGAACTGTGATCTTTGCCCTATGATGTCCGGCGCGAACGCTCATCTTGTTGAGCTGCTGCTCCTTAATTTTCCTGAGATCCTCTATCGAGATTTTGGGCATAAAGGCCTCCGATAACTAAAACCGCTGGTCACTATTCAAACATCTTTCGACACCAATTCCACAAATATCCGTAAAACAGATCTATTGGTAACCGTCTAGAATACTTATTGTCTTAGGTGGATGAATGTTACCGTGAGTGTCTTCTCCGATCATCATGACCGGGGCCAAACCACAGGCGCCCAAGCACCTAACTGCCTCGAGCGTAAAGCGCCCGTCTTCCGAGGTTTCACCTACATTGATTCCAACATCTTTAATAATATTTTCGAGTATTTCTTTAGATCCTTTAACGTAGCACGCTGTACCCAGACATAACCGGATTGTGTGTCTTCCGCGAGGAGTAATTGTAAAGAAGGAATAAAAAGTGACAACTCCATATATATGAGGCGCAGGAATATTCATGCCTATAGAGAGTTTTCGCTGAACTTCCATTGGAAGATAGCCAAACAACTCCTGAGCCTCTTTTAGGGCAGGGATGAGGTTCTGGGTAGAACCTGCATATTTATCTATAATCTCGTCCAGCAACTTAAGTCTCTCAGGCGGGATGACTTCAACTGACGGCGCCACTTTCTTTTTGAGTAATGCGTCTCTCTCTTGCACTTTCTTGAATCTCCCTGAATCAGGCCTATAAGGTCTGTTTAGTCTCTTTTATGCCAGTTACCAAATTTTCTCTGATCAGTTGAACAACGCAAGGATGGTTGAGCGAAATACAGTCCAATTCCGCCCTAATTTCTCGAGTGTCTAGAGAATAAGTCCTCTCATTAACCTTGTATCCAAATACGAAGTCCACGTCTGAATTTCCTTCGATTAAACACAAGATCGTGCCGGCTAGATCGCCCATTGGTTTTCTATCAATATGAGAGTGTTTCATAGATGCGACCAATTTTGTGCCGACCCCTAATTGAGATGTCAAGAGCATTTCTCCATCGGCCTCCTGAACCGATTGCTGAAATAGCGACAGCCCCAAGCCAACCCTGCGTGTAGTCCTGGTAGTTACGAAAGGATCTAATGCCTTATTAAGAAATTCAGGACTCATACCTTTTCCATTGTCCTCTATCTCAATAATGACTTTGTCCTCTATGGTATCCTCTGTAACATTTATTTTGATCAAGCTAGCCCCGGCTCCAATGCCGTTCTCCGCAAGATCCAGTATGTGCAGAGAAAAGTCCTCCATGGCTTAAATGATCGTTTTACCAAGGTCTTTCAAACTACTAGGCTTCTCTTCCGTCAACAGAAATAATCCGAGATTGCCCAATGATGCGCCTTTTTGATTGGCCCCTTATTGCCATACAAATCTCACGAAAACTCAAATCAAGCATTAGCGCCTCTGTAAAACTCGACCCTATTTCTTCAAGGCGATGAGCGTCAGAAGAGGATATTAGGTCATAGTCACGAGCTTGTTTAAACTTGTTTCTCACCGACTCAAAATCAGATCGGGATGAAACTTCCAAGGCATCTAGATCAAGATCAGAAGGAATAAAGCCTAACTGACTGAATATTCCAAACCCTGATCTGTCTACATGCGACGCTATGGCCAACCCTCCAAGAGAATGAATCAAGGTTGTTACTCTTGCAGAATCAAGGGTGGTCGCACCTATCAGCAGCCGCTCGTCCAAATCCTCCACTTCATCGAATTCGTTAAGAACCGCCTGAACACCGATTGCACCTTCGTCGTTAACTCCATAGAGTCTAGCGTAAATTTCTTCCTGGACCTGTTCAGCATGCTCAACCTTTTCAAACAACCCGAGAATATGAACCTCCTCAGAGGTTGTTATCTCAAGCCCGGGAATCACCAACAGCCGTGCGTTGCTTGCGGCCCTTATGCAAGCTGCCGCATTTCTCGCTGAGTTATGGTCACATATAGCTATTGCATCTAATCCAATACTCGAGGCCCGTTTGACTATTGCCCTCGGCGTCATCTCAGCTATCTCAGTGCACGGGGACAAAACTGTGTGAATATGCAAATCCAGCTTGTAGATTCCGAGGTTAACCGCTTCTCCCCCTTGTCCTAAACTAACGCATGGCCGTCAACCGAGCCCTGGGTTTCTGATCACTTTGCTACCAGTGATCCTAATTTATTCGGATCTTTTCACACCCATCGAGTAAAGCTGCCCTACCAAATCGTAAGTGGTCATTTCACTTGCTAGGACTACAACGCCCTGCTCTTCAGCTTTACTAAGAGTCTCTGCATCGGGATTTCGACCTCCAACAATTATTATCCCTGCAAGATTGTTGAGAAATGCCACAGCCACTATGTTCTGATGGATCTGCAGAGTGATCCATATGTCCCCTTCCTTGGCATTAGCAATCACATCGCTGAGCAAGTCACTGGCATAGCCACCCTTCACTTCTCTATCGAGTCCTGACTGGCAGGTCTTAACTTCAAGGTTTAACAACTCAACAATTTCGTTTAGCTTCATGGGATGGTCAAACGCTCCGTTTATTATCGGTCAACTTCGGCCAAAACAATGTCAACACTGGACAAAATTGCAATCAAGTCGGCAAAAAGCGACCCGTTTGCCATTTTTTGTAGAGCTTGAAGATTTACAAAGGCTGGGGCTCGCCATTTTAATCTATACGGGTTTGGAGTCCCGTCGCTTATGATATAACAACCCAGCTCTCCACGGGGTGACTCTATGCACTGGTAATACTCACCGGGTGGGACCGAAACACCTTTTACGACCAGCATGAAGTGATGGATAAGGGCCTCCATTTTAGTGTAAATCTCCTGCTGATCTGGAAAAATCTTGCCAGGAACATTCGCTCTAATTGGTCCACCAGGTAGTTTCTTCAAAGTCTGTTTAAGAATCTTGTTGCTTTCGCGCATTTCTTGAACACGGACTAGGTAGCGGGAATAAATATCGCATCCATATTGGACCGGAATGTCAAAATCATAACTTTCATAGCCACAGTACGGATTGGACTTGCGAATATCCCATTTGAGCCCACTGGCTCTGATCATGGGACCAGAAATTCCCAGATCCAGCGCATCTTTCAATGAGAGATATCCCACGTCCTTGGTTCTATCGATGTAAATTATATTCTTGGTCAGAAGTGTCTCATATTCGTCTACACGCTGGTCAAAATGATCGCAGAACGCCTTTAAATTATCGAGAAAACCCTCTTCTAGATCTTGAGAGATTCCTCCTAGCCTTATATAGTTGGGCATCAGACGTCCACCTGCAGTGAGTTCAAAAAGATTCATGATCTCTTCTCGTTCACGCAGCATATAAAACAGGGGTGTCATTGCGCCGACATCATGCCCGTGAGTTCCTAACCAAAAAAGATGGCTAAATATTCTAGATAATTCCGCCATCATGACTCTGACAACTTGAGCTCTCTCCGGAACAGTAACACCCAACAACTTTTCCACGCACATCGCATAAACAAGCGAATTGGAGGAGGCGCCCATGTAATCACAGCGCTCTGTCAGAGGAATCACTTGATGGTATTGCTTATTTTCACATGTTTTTTCAAATCCACGATGAAGATAACCTAAATAGGGAACAACATTTACGACGATCTCACCGTCAAGCTCAACAATGGCTCTAAAAACACCATGAGTGCTTGGATGATGAGGACCGAGGTTGAGCTCCATTAATTCGCTTCTTCCGTCAGGAATTTTATTGGTAACTTGCGACATAGCCGGCAGATTCCTCACTCAACCCTTTATTTTGATAAGTCAGGGGTATCTTGATCTGTTCCCATGAGAGGAAAGTCTTTTCTCAGGGGATGCGCATTCCACTCATCAGGCAGTAGCAGCTTTCTTGGATCTGGATGTTTGTCAAAAACAATCCCGAACATTTCGGCAGTTTCACGCTCGTGCCAATTGGCGGATCCCCAAACACCACAAACGGAACTTATTGAAGCCTCCCCAGACTCATTCTCGATCGCCCTAGTTTTTATTCTCAGCCTTTCAGATGACGATGTGGAATAGAGCTGATAAACTAACTCAAATCTTGGTGACTCCGGCATGCGATCTACTGCGCCTACGAACGAAAGGAAGTCAAACTTTAGATCCGGATCATCCCTGACAAATTCACATATAGGAACGATGAGCTGCCCAGGAACATTTACCACGACCTGATCTAGGATATTTTGGACACTTATTGTGTCATCACCAAACCTGGAGACCAACTTTTCCTTGATCATTTCAGGACTCATTGACCGACCACCTTGATTCCATGAAATTGAGGATTCTTTATGGACTGTTCTTTCATGACCTTGGCATGCAGTTGCAAAATGCCGTCAAGAAGAGCTTCTGGTCTTGGTGGACATCCAGGAACGTATACGTCTACGGGTAAATATTTGTCTATCCCTTGAACCACGGCATAATTTTTATAAATTCCGCCGGAACATGCGCACGCGCCCATTGCTATTACCCATTTAGGTTCAGCCATTTGTTCATAGATTCTCAGTACGGCAGGCAGCATCTTTTTTGACGCAGTCCCTGAAACAATCATCAGGTCGGCGTGACGAGGCGACGGTCTGGCCACTTCCATACCAAATCTGGAAAGATCATATCTACTGACAAATGCAGCGATCATTTCAAGAGCGCAACAGGCTAATCCGAAACCCAACGGCCACATGGATGACTTCCTGGCCCAATTAACAAACCACTCTAAGTTGGTGACGTGTACAGTATTGTCCAGATGATTCTCTATTCCCATGGAAGCGCACCTTTTTTCCAAACATAGACTAAACCTGTCAGCAATATAACAACGAACAGGAGCATTTCTATGAAGCCGAAGAACATTAACTTGTCATATATTTT
>JBFXII010000188.1:0-6268 GCA_050176095.1 Desulfomonilaceae bacterium | reverse complement strand
TTTATCAGGCAGCCATCTATGATGTGGCGATAACCCCTGACTTACAGAATAAAGGAATTGGATCAAAAATAATCAAGAGCATCGTATCAGGTTTGCCAAACTGCAATTTCATTCTCTACACAATTCCCGGCAGAGAAGATTTCTACAGAAAACTTGGATTCCGCAAAATGTTTACCGGCATGGCGAAGTTTATAAAAGCAGAGGATCTTAAACAAAGAGGGTTCACGGAATAAGCTGAGTGTCTCAAGCAAAATTCAAAATGAGCAAACTTGTTGAGATTTTACTGTTTCGGGCCGCTACCCAGAAATGCTTTTTTTCTTAGAACAATAAACCATACGCAATGGATGACTTCACTGTGAGCACGGGGCATCGAGCTTTCCTGATAACATTCTCAGCTGTAGACCCCATGATCAGGTGCTTGAAACCGGTCCAGCCGTGGGTTCCAATAATGATCAGATCCACGGAATAGTCCTCTGCAAACCTTATAATTTCCGTGGCAGGATTCCCCTCTCTGATGTAGGTCGTCACATTCTTGGCCTTATCAGCCAATTCCAGCCTGATTCCCTCTAAAGCCTTCGAGGTGTTTTCTCGAACCATTTCCTGAATATCGGCCTTCAATTGAAGAGGGAGACCTGTAGCCAGAGGAGGCAGCCCAACATCCGAAGTATCAGAAAAATTCAACAAATCGACTCCTGAGACCTCGATCACGTGAAGAACATAAAGACTGGAATCAAAAACTCTCGAATAAGACGCAGCGCATTGTCGGGCATCAGCTGAATTTTCGGAAAAATCCGTGCAGAACAATATGGTCTTGGGAATCATTGTAGCTTCTCCTACTTTATTCAAGACGAGAAATTGGGGTTGCTAATAAGATGACCTCCTATCGTCATTGCGTCAAACTTCCTAACCTAAGTCTACACCATGTTTTGAGCAATGCATACAATTGTTCTTGTGGCGAGGTTCCTGTTCAGATATTCGTACGTTGTTCTTCTATGACGTCGCCTGATTAATCCACAGAAGCTGTTGATAACTCGTTGGCAACTTACCCCTCTACAAGAAATTCCTTTCTTTTTACTAGCTGTTACTCAAACTGCGACACAGTTGAGCACTCAGAAAATAATTCATAATATCAATAGCAAACCTAACAAATCAATATTACGAGACTTAGAGCGCCCTAACTTAAATAAGCGATTCTCGATTATCCACAATTGTTGATAAGTTATGAGCGACCAATAAGATTCACTTCCAAATTTATAGATAACTGGACCTCGGTGGCTCACCTCGGACGATAAGGTTTCGATTTAGTGTTAATTTCAAAGAAGGGCTTTCATCCAGCCAAATAAATCCTGAGGATAATACAATCTGACATTGCTCAGATCATTCTTCCAAAGCATGTGGGGTATTCTCCATGAAAACAGATAAACGCAACTCGCTGTAATCGCAAACATTTTCAGGGTTAATGACCAACCGGATAAATTTAATTTTTTAAAAGGCTTGTTAGAATAGATCGAAATAAAAATGAGAACACCAGAAATATGAATCCAGCGTCCCCAATCTGCAGCCATAATGTATAGAGGTAAGGTTGGGACCAACGAAAACAGACTGAAGATCAGGAAGCATTTCCGAAATTCTTCAGGACAAACCCATGCTCCGTAGCACATTAATACTGCAATTGTTCCTAAGAGTGGCAGGACAAAGGCCTTGGCGTAATCGGTCGTTATTTTAAACTCATAAGAACCGATTGACGATATGGCTCCGGCGCATACTGAGGCGTCAACACCCCTGCTTTGGAGTTCCAGGCAAATTGTATTTGCGGTCTGCGCATCACCCTTGAAATACAGATAGATTAGAATCACCATAAAAATCGAAGCTGTATATGGAATCAGGAATGAAATCAAATCATTCTTGCTTAAAACTTTTTTCTTGAATACAAGATGCAGGAGAAAAAAGTGAAAAAAGAATATCAGTCCCTCATGGACTAACGTCAGAAACGGGAAAATCGCAATCATAAACCAAAATGCCCATCTCCTGTAAAAAGCTGTATCTTTTTTATGATCATGAAACGTTTGCAAATAAACATAGAATATGAAGACGGCCAACAGGACTATTTCTTTTCTCCCAGTGCTTTGGGGGTCATTCAGATCAAACATGAACCCCCAAGGAGCCATAACCAGCACTAAATCAACTGCCCCTAACTTCATCCTGAGACTTAAGAGAAGAAAAGACACGACTATGACCGTGTAGAGCAGAATCTTGACATTCACTACCGTCCATAATAAATCACATCCCCACAAGCTGTTAGAAAATAGAGCTATTTCCCCCAACAACCCTCGTCTGACAAAGCCATCAGCATAGTTTATCAGCCAGTCACCAGTCTTCCATTCGTCCGCTAAACCAACTATTTGAATTTTGCTGATTTTGGAAAGATACAACTCCATAAAAACGAAAATGATCCAAATTGCAGCGAAACTCATTCTACTGCTGTTTTTCATTTCACAATGGAATTCAGAACTGTTCATTTATTACGATCAGGGTTTGGTTCCAGGTATGATCCGTCCGCAATGGCCCGACTTGCAACATCTTGAAATAACTTAAGGACATTACTTATTTCGAGCATCTTGAGGTCATATCTTGATATCAATCAATATAACATCAAACTTCGACGAACCCTTTAAACAAAGCCCATGAACTAACAGATTTTATAATTAGAATGCCGGATTGCGACTGGCGCCTGTTTCAACGTCTACGAGGCGCTCGTTTCACTTCCAGTGAAGCCAGGTCTATGTATTCATAGGGAACACGTGGAACTAACTCTAAAAGCTTTGAATCCCCGTCAGACACTAGCAGTTTCAAGTCGGATTCATCAATGACAAAGGCTTCTAAAAATTCCAGTGACTTGAATCCCATTCGTCTGCCTGCAATTTTGATCCTTTCCGAACCATTTGGCTTGGCGGCCTCAACATAGATTTGCGCTCGCGCCGACATCGCAGTGACGCCAGATCCTTCGACAACTCTCAGTCGTTCAATCTTACCAAGCACGGCATATCCAAACTCCCTGGACTGAGAGTCATACTTGAGGAAAAAAGATTGGTTTACTTCATTTGCCGTTTTGACCTGGATTTTTCGATTCAAGGTTACCCCTTGCGCCTTATTGAATTCCAGAGAATATCCAGCGAAAGCTTTCAGACTGCTCTGAGGTATGGAAAAATCGTAAAAATCCCCTTCTCCCTGAGATTTTGCCGCATAATCGTCGAACGCTTGCCTGTAAGATATCACGCCTAATTGCGCATCCATATCGAAGCCTTGAGGCTTAACGATCTGCAGGGTCAAGCCTGAGTGCATTTTGTAA
This sequence comes from Desulfomonilaceae bacterium, assembly GCA_050176095.1. Taxonomy (GTDB): domain Bacteria; phylum Desulfobacterota; class Desulfomonilia; order Desulfomonilales; family Desulfomonilaceae; genus CAITZA01. Next base: position 2,919 of record JBFXII010000188.1, on the reverse strand, counting down.
AAAGCGGGATTGTCCCAGCTATGCAAAGGATATCCAAAAGCAACCAAAGAATGCTCCGGAACATTTCTTAAAAATCCCTTCTTTAGAGCATTTTCGATGAATTCCCTTGGATAATGTTCAGCCAGATTGTAGCTGCGTATGACCATGCTATTGGCTAAAAAATTCAGACTTATCAGGGCTACTCCTACGACACACGTCCCTGCCAAAATGGAATGGGACAGCGGACCACTCAGTTTCTGAATTGGTGTAGCAAGCCTTAAAATAATTGCGGTCAGAATCGTGAGCAGTCCGAAAGCGGAAATGTATGAAGGAAGATATCCAATTCCCCATTTCAGCTCCGTCTGATACTTGGCTGCCATTGATACAACAATTGCAGGCAGGACAAATAATGTCACACCCAACACGATTGAGCTCTTCAAATTTAATCGGGCCTCATGACTTTGGTTCCTGAAGAAGAACTTCCATGAGAGCATACAAGCGCAGGTCCATGTCGCAGCCAGCAAAACTATGGAAAAGATCAAAACCCCATTTATCTCACCCAGCCCAATAAAATTGCCGCCTGTAGTCAGAATATAACTGAATGGAATTGCGCAGAAGAGTTGTTTGAGAAACGTTTGTGACAACGCCAGGACATCAAAGCTGACGGTTGTTCCGGCATAGCTGGTCCGAAAATACATTCGGATAGCTAATGCTATACCCAGGTTAAACAACGCAACAGCCATGAAAGGCAATGACCAACTTAAAATGTCCCTAGGTTGTTTTGGATTCAACTCGACATAAGCGACAAGAGCGTAGATGAGGACAAACGGGTAAAAGGCTTCATAAATTAGCAATGTAGCTAGATAGGTCATGACGCTCAAAGACAAATAAAAAACGCTATTTTCTCTGATTGCCTTGATGAATGATATTAGCGATAGCTGAATCAGTAGAAATTCAAGCTGCATCAGGTAATAATAGGAAAGGATCGGGTCATGGTAAAAACGGATCTGAAAAAATACAGGAGACAAGAGCAAAACCAGGAATAACGTATTCTTACGTTTTGCAAGAATTTGCGTCAGAAAACCCATTAGTAGCAGATTCAGTATTGTCAGAGCGATAACGCCCAGTTTGTATTGAAATAGATCGAGGTGATAAAAAACTAGGTAATAGAAGATAACTAGAGGATACCAGCGTCCGTCTTGAATGTAGTCCTTGAGGCTACCCCACGAAATATCCCAAAAGTCTGATCCGGTCAGTGACATAACACCCGCCAGACATGATTCTCGCCAGGAATCATCTCCCAAGTATGGGCTGTCAAGGACCGGAGAAAGATTGATAATGTTTACGACTATGCCTAGTATTATCAGGTAGCCGGTTGGTCGACCCAATTAATGTTCCTTGAAAAATTTCTCAGAGCTAAAACATTGTTTTTGATACTATACGAACTCTAGATTTCAATCAGTTTTGTCATGGGAAAAGACTCAAAATCTTGGATCGCGGTTCTGATCGGTTTGTCTTGATTATTGCGAAGAGATTTTTCCTACCTAACTGCATCATGGCTACGCTAAAACCATCCGAGATATCCCAGGGGCGAGATCGGCTATGTATGACAACATCCGGTTTTCTCTTTAGGCCACATAGTCGCAGCCATGATTCAATGCTGTATTCCGTGAGATAAGTAACTTCTTTGGCTTTAACTTCTCTTTTCTCGTAGGACTTAAGGCCATCAGGCAGATTATAAAGATTAACTTTACAATCAGACGGTAGATCACTTGCCCCGGCTGCAAGATTGATCAACACAATCCGCCCTATTCGAGCGCTTGCCCCCCATTGGTCATACTCACTAATTAACGGTGAGCAAATAAGTAGATAACAAAACATTGAAATGCCAAGAATCGCAACCAGACACTGGGAAAACAACGGCCAGAATCGTCTAGAAAAGACTCCCTTAAACCCTGACATATTGTTCGAAAAAAAACCTTTCAGAGTTTCAGCCAGAGGATAAGCTAGCAATGCGCTAAATGGTATGGCCGAATTGTACATACTTCTGTGAGCAAACGTTAGCGTTCCCAGAAATAGAGCCAACGGCAATATGGACCAAAATCCTAAAAATAATAGTATGTTTTTCGATTCGCGTTTGTAATCAGCATCTTCCCCAATTAAATTTGTTCGGAAAAATGCGAACAAATAAACTCCAAGGAAAACCAAAGCCACCACGATCCACCAGTTAGCCAGGTATCCATTCAATACCCCTAATGGGTCAGCAGGATAAACAAGGTCTATCACATAGTTGTAAATAATATTAACTACATACGCTACGAAATCATTTAATTGCAGGTCATCCTGTCTAGTATACCCCCCCAAACCTTTTAAAACGTATGTTCTCCATGCCACGTACGCTAGGGTGGTCAACCAATACAGATTGGTGGTTTTTATTGACTGCAGCAGCCTATCTAAACGGTTTGGATTGTTGGAAGCAACATGCAGGTAGCCAAACAGGACGACAGGCAGAATGACCGCAGTTTCTTTAGACCCCAATGAAAGCGCATAGAAGAATACTGCAAGCCCAGTAAGCAGCTTGCTCTTGAACTGTTGTTTCTCGTTTTTAAGGAAAAGAGAAAATGCGGTCAATAAAAAGACAGCAGCCAGTATGTCATGCCGGCGATCAATAGCGGGAACACTCTCAACCAATATGGGGTGCAGGGCGAATATTAAGCCGCTGAGCCAGGCAAACACAAGGTTCCCACGGGATAACTGATACATCACGATTGCCAGCAGACAAGCTACTACTGTATTGAGCAAGAGATTAGTAAGCTGAAATCCGAATGGGTTTAGATCCCAAACCGTAAAATCCAGTGTGTAGGACAGTGTCGCGACTGGTCGAAAAAATTTGCCCACCTCTACAAATTTCGAATCAGCCATCAATGGTTCGGTGAATAT
>JBFXII010000187.1:0-6278 GCA_050176095.1 Desulfomonilaceae bacterium | reverse complement strand
GGTCCGTGTTATCCATACATCCACAATGTTCATCACATGCCTGTGAGAAGGCAAAGACAAGTAACGAAAAGGTTCAGCCGGAACATGACAAACGATGGTTTTGTTGGCAAGAAGTGGCTTCTCTATCATGTTTAGCCCTTCCCACCAGACGCAGTGGATCACCTCACATTCGGTCAGTCCGACAAAGTCAACGACGCCCTCCAAAGACTGCCTAGCCAATTTGAGATCTTCGTCTATAGCCCAACCGATGTCATCCCCACCTGTTAAATATACTTTTTTTTTGTTCATTTCTTTGTCGCTCTAATTCCAAAGCCCGTGGTTACACTAGGCGCCTTCGACGTCAACTCGTGATTAGTTTTATAATCCAATTCAATCGCCTTGGCTTTCAACAGTCCAAGAATCCGTCCGATGATAGAGATGGAGATTTTGCGTTCCTTTCCCCAATGAGCAATGAGACCATAAATTTTAGATCGAAGCATATCGAACATCACACTAAAAAATGATCCTTGGAATTCAATCTCTATTTCCCTAAAACCAATCTCATCCAGTGACTTTCTCCAGAAACTGTCAGTATATCGACCGTAATCATGTGGATCACCATGAATACCAACCATGAATGGAACACATATTAGAAGTGTACCTCGCGGTTTTAGAACCCTGTGGATCTCTCCAAGCGCTCGTCGTGGATTGTACAGATGCTCTAACAATTCTGAACATATCACGGAATCGAAAACCTGAGCATTGAATGGCAAGTATTCCGCATCGTTCAATACATCTGGGGATTTGTCCAGACTCAGATTTGAGTAAATCACTGATCCTGAAAAACACCCTATGTCAAAAAGACCACGTTTTGATCTTTTGTTCCCTCCTAAATCCAGTATGAGGCCGCCGCGTACTTTTGGGTCAGTGAAAACCTTTAAATGAAATTGATCCACATAGTATCTGCGCAAGGTATACGAAATATCTTTGGCCTGACTTGGGTCTAGAACAGCTTTCTTAATGTGGTTCATAAGATTGTTGGCAGGAGTTTGAAGCATAGGTTGCATTTCGGAATGTTGATTTGACTTATTTCTTCAAGCTCAAAATTTTATTTGTTTTTTCCAACCATTCTTCTACACTGGTACCCCTGGTGTGATTTCCACATGAACGCCTTACGCCCCTCCCTAGATGCAGGAATATTACCTCGTCATTGTCATCAAATGATCGATCAACATTTAGATCACGCATCTTCGAGTCCTGCGGTATTAAATTAATCAATTCTTGATCCCAGAATGTGTTTCTACATGCAAAAACTTTATATCCAGCTTCTCTAAGCCTTACGGTGACTTGATCTCCTACATCATACTCAGGAAGGTTAGGAAAGAAATTTAGACCTAATCTTCTGAAAAGCTGAAAATCAACCATGTATCCGAGGACGTGCAGCACCCCTTCGACCGTTCGAGTATGATCCATACGCATACCCGCAGCTCTAGTTTCGGAATCAAGCTTCGACTTAAGAAAGATCAGCCATCCATCCTTTACCGGCATCGTGTCCATGTGCAACGTCATGAGATATTTGGAATTCTCGTCAATTAATGATGCGCCGATCTCCAGACCAATTGCATTTGCATAACTTCCAAAACAGGACTGACCCAATGATTGCTCAGAACCGCATGCCAGTTTCCTTGCTTCCGGAGGACGAGGCTCTGTCCTATTGAGAACCCAGTTTATCCATGGGATTTCAATGATTGATTCTAGCCACTGCCTAGGGGAATTATTGTCAACAACCCACAATTCATGAGCTTCTGAAGTAAATCTTTTTATCCCATGGATGCAGGTATGGAGCAAATTAAGAGCATTTTGATTTGTGACATGGGAGATAACCACTATTCTGGGCGCTTCATTAACTTGGGCAACATTTTGTTTCCACTCTAGATCGTATTTCGCCCCATCCAATTCCAATTGCGCGTAGTTGACGCCATTAACGGCAAATGAACGAAATGAGAACATCGGGCTAATTCCTCTGTCCAATGATTAGGAGACTGTCCGCCCAATCCATCCTAAACTCTTGGCAAACTGTTTGCACAATCCATCTCTTAAATGGGTCTTCAGTCAAAGGATATTTGTTGTAACGCCTGAGTTTGGTGATTTCGAAACCAGCGCTTCTGAGAAGACTATATAAATCGTTTGCTGGCCATGGCGTTATGTGAGTGCAATCTCTTTGTCTCACTGGATGAGCCGCATTTGGAACCGTAGCAAAGAATAAGCTGTTGGGGGCCAATTTTAGAAAGACATTGTGAACACAATCAAAGGCTTCGTCCACCCCCATGTGTTCAATAACCTGATTAGCCACTATAATATCAAAGGTAGCCTTTTCTGGAATGTCACTAAATGCCAAGTAATCGAAATTGCCGTCAGGATCCGTGTCTAAGCAAAAGTATGAGATTCCCAACCTTTCGGCAACCGCCTTAAGTGGTTTGTGCGCCCCAGCTCCAACATCCAGTAGTCGACTTCTACCCGCCAAGCTCCCAAGAAGCTCTTCCTCATAAGAAGCCAAAGGTATATCCGCTATTGAGCCAAATCGGCTATGGCATTCACTACGCCATTTCATCAGGCGGCCCCAAAACTGCCTATTTCGATCAATCATCACTTAACCTGTTCGTCTGTCATCTTGTCATTCTGAACATCTTTTTCCAAGGCCGGAGTAAGACACCACTCGCAAGCCCCTGAAACAATACCCCGAGCCCTTTTGGAACCCACAACTGCGAAACTAACAATACCTGCGATTCGTTCGAGAGTTTCAAATGAGCTGGCGTCCCGTGTGGCAAAGTGAGCTTCATAAGCGCCGTTCGCTAATCGATTTTCCGGATACCATACCCTGAGTATGTAACGGTTAGGTTCACCGGAAGCTTCTAGTCCGTCTTCCTCGGAGATATTCCACTTACACAGAATTCCGGCTGCATTGAGTAGCCCCATTGAAAACATCGGTTTCTCAAGACTGCGATTCAGCTGCAAATCTACTTCTATTCCAAAGGGAACCCCTGATGTAACTTCTTTGATGGTGTCTCCGATCTCATTATAAAGACGGGCATCGTAGATATAGGCATCCTCACTGGATATCCTGTTTCTGACACGATGTTGGAGTCGTTGCTGTTCGGATCTGAACACAAGCTTCTCATATGCGTTGATAGCCTCCAGAGAGGTTCCGTCTGATAAAAGTTGTCCCTGTTCAAGCAGAATTCCTCGACGAGCCACAAATTGCAGGGTTTCAAGGCTGTGGCTAACTAGTAAAATGGTAGCACCGCTTTCACGCATTTCCTTGACTCTTGCAAGGCTTTTATTTTGAAATTTCAGGTCACCAACTGCGAAAGTCTCGTCTATAAGGACAACATCGCTTTGTATGTTCACTGCTACTCCAAAGCCAAGCCTTCCTAACATGCCGCTTGAATACATTCTCACCGGTTGATCAAACCAGTCACCGAGCTCGCAGAAGTCTTCAATATCCGGCAGTTTCTCCTCAATCTCTTCTTTTCCCAGCCCCATTACTGCGCCAAGAAGTTTGACATTCTCACGCCCCGTCAATTCCATATGTAATCCAGCGTTTAACTCAATCATGGGGAAAATTCTTCCAAAAATTTCAACCTTGCCATATGTTGGCGCCGTAACTCCCGCAAGAATTTTCAATAGGGTACTTTTCCCCGCGCCATTTCTTCCGACAATACCGAGCGTCTCTCCTCGCCTGACTTCTAAATTGATGTCCTGAAGAGCCCATGCCTCGTTCATGAAATCCCTACGGACTCCAAATAGTTGCTTGGCCTTCGCCATGCCCTTGCGGACAATTTCTGGTATCGGTAAACCGTACCTTTTCCACAAACCCTGTATTCTAATTGTTACATCTGACATGAGTTTATTTTTAGAATGAGTTCCTGTAGTTACAACAAAATTGTTTGTGTTCCTTACAATCTCAAGCTAACCTCTTATATTCGTATTACCGAAGCGCCTTTGAGCGAGCGCGATCAATAGCTCAGACCTAGGCGCAAAAATGTGTCTTTAAAGCACATCCGCAAAATAATCTGAAAGCTTTCTGAACAGGGGCCAAGAAAGCCCTAGTAAGATTACCGTCATGATAACTGACAGCGCCAGCGGCTCAAGAGCCGGAGATTGAGCCTTGAGTAACACCGATCGAAATCCCTCAATTACGCCCACCATAGGGTTGAGCATATACAGTGACTGCCATTTTTCAGGCACTGAACTCAAAGGATAAATAACAGGTGTTATGAATAGCCATGCCTGTGTCAAAAAAGGTGTGGCGAAGATGAAATCCTTCCTGAAAGTTCCCAATCCGGCAATGAGTATGCCTACTGAGAAAGCGGCAGTTCCCATTAAAATTATCAGCGCAGGTAGCCATAACAAAGCCCAGCCGATCGGAACCGCGTAGTAGATCATGAGCAATGCCATCACTATGGATGACATGAGAAAGTCAAAAAGTGTCGCAGTCACGGCAGCAAGTGGAAAAACCTCCCGAGGCAAAGCAATCTTCTTTATAATTTCAGCGTTAGTGGTGATGCTCGGCCCGCATGCAGCCACAGAGTTTGTAAAAAAAGTCCAAGGAAGAAGTCCGGAATAACTGAAAAGTATGTAGGGTATACCATCGCTAGGAATGTTTACAAAACCTCTAAGCATGTTAAATAGTAGCATGAGAATCAAGGGCTGCAAGAAAGCCCACCACATACCTAACGATGATCGTCTATATCTACTCGTTACATCTCGGATTACAAGAGCCCTCAACACTGTGACGAATTGGTCATGCCTTCGGCTCCTGGGGGATACATTTATGTATTCGCTTTTGATAAATTGAGTCATTCCTGACAAGTATTCGCTCCCTGAGGGAATATTACAAAAAAATTGGGACCCGACTTATACACAACGCGAGCCCCTTTTCAATTTCTATTTTATGGACAACGTGAATTGATAAAGTTTCCCAGTTTAAAATCAACTGAATAACAATCATTAATTATTTTTCTTCAAAATCTATTCCTCGGCGCCTTCCTCAAGCTCGGAAGCCACCCGCTCCTCTTTTTTTCGTCGCCTTCTTTCAAAGATAACAAGAACTTGTATTCCAAGCTCGTAAAAAAGCATCATTGGAACAGCCATTAGAACTTGATTAACCACATCCGGTGTCGGGGTAAGTATAGCCGCTATGATAAAGGCTAGAACTACAAAGTACCTTCGTCCCTTCTTGAGAAACGCGCTGTCCACTACCCCGAGGAGCCCAAGAAACACAATGAGAACCGCGGTTTCAAACACAGCGCCAAAGGCTAGCATAAGGAGCGCTACCAATGACACGTATTCCTTGATTGCGATCATAGGTTTCAAAACCGTGGTTTCGTAACCAAGAAAAAATGAAAAAGCAGCCGGGAATACGATAAAATAAGCAAACGCCGCGCCACTATAGAAAAGTAAAGTCGCTATGATGATTGTGGGTAAAGCCAACTTGCGCTCATGTTCCAACAGTCCTGGTTTTACAAACAGCCAGATCTGGTAAAGCACAAACGGAAAAGCTAGGAACAAACCAACCACAAAAGCTACTTTCAAATGAATAAAAAACGGATCCGGAAGACCAGTGAATACTAACGAAGAATCAGGAGGTAACAACCTTAATATTGGATCCGCAATAATGTTGTATAGGCGTTCCTTGAAACCTATACATAGACCAAACCCTATCATTATTGCGATTACAGCTCGAATGAGCCTCGCGCGCAACTCTTCGAGATGCTCAAAAAATGACATTCGGACTTCTTCTACGCTCTCATGACTCTCTGGTTCCATCTATATCCTCAAACCTCGGGGGTCTAGTTTCTAAACTGCATTGATTTCATCCAATCGCTATTATTGCCCCCTTTAGTCCCATTTAGTCAAAATAAAATCCACACTCATGTGGATCAGTTAGGTCCTGCGCCAATTCTGCAGAACCTTTCATTCAGAACCCTCTAACAATCACGGATTGGGGCCGGTTAAACATGGAACAAACTGGGCAAATTAACAGGCTTGACAAAAAGAATTGGTCATGAATCACACTTGCTTGTTAATAGGTCTTCATAATAAAACGGAGATCTGTAAAAGGCAAGATTCTGAAATTAATGTTAGTTAGGAAAACCATGTCAGTCGGGATCAGAAGATCTCAAAGACCTTGAGAATATTTTCGCCGGATTAATTTGTCTCAGCCCATTTTTCTCGCTTACCTCAACTCTCCCTTCCTTTCATGACACTAGTTGTCGATACAATTCTGGGATCAATCA
>JBFXII010000186.1:0-6285 GCA_050176095.1 Desulfomonilaceae bacterium | reverse complement strand
TAAAAGATCTTGGAATACTCAACTAATCAATACCTCTTCTTCTTCTTCAATATGAGCCCGTCAAATCAACAGCAAGGATTCTATGAGATTTGACGGCGCCAATTCTCTATTCTTACATGAAGACAAGCAGCCCCAACGCACCAAACTAACATTAGTTGAGCAAAGGAAATACTCCCCGTTGCAGGAAAAGCTTTGCCAGTTGAGCTAATCAGGCTAGCAACGAATTTGCATAAGCGATAGAGCCGGTCATCATCCGGCAAATCGATTAGCTACTGCCACCCTTTGGGAGTAGAAATCATCAGGAACTTATAATCGCTATCCTTGTCTTAACTTTGAAAGTTAAAAAGTGACTTTAACTAATTCTTTTCAGAGGAATGTAGTGACGATACGCCATTTCATTCATTAAGCTCAAGGTGGTGATTTGAGAAAAGGGCGCTCGTGTAACATTCTATAACTACACGATAATTACACATTAGTTGTAATGAAGAAGTTTTATGCTGAAAAGGATACAAAACATACATAATCTAATACATTAGATATATTATGTAATATATTTTAATTACAGTATAACTTGACTTACATAAAAAACTAGTCTATTGGTTTGTTGATTCATAGGAAGGGGAATTCTGAGATGATAGAGGCTTTCGCAACTAATTTGCCAGCGACTGGCGCAGCTGATCACAGTGTTTGGGCGATCATAGCTGGGGCAGGATGGGTTGTTAAGGGCGTCATGCTGACTTTGCTGGCTTTCTCAATTGTGTGTTGGGGAATAATATTGACCAAAGCCATAGCCCTATCCAGAGCTAGGAAACACACTCAATTATTTTTTGACGCTTTCCGAGAGTCCAGGAAATTTTCGCTCCTCTACGCCGAGGCCAAACAGTTTACCTTTAGTCCATTGGCGCACGTTTTCAAGGCGGGTTACGCTGAACTAACACGCATATCCAAGATCCAGTCGGCTGCGCAAAAAGCGGCAGTAGATTCCGGCGGTGAGCCCGAATACGAACGAACAGGAATGGATAACATTACCAGATCGCTTCAGCAGGCAGTGACAGCCGAACGCGCTCGGCTGGAAAGAGGCGTAAATTTTCTTGCTACAACGGGATCCTCTGCGCCATTCATAGGGTTGTTCGGAACAGTATGGGGAATTATGGAATCATTTCGTAGTATTGGTGTGATGAAAAGCGCCTCTCTGGCAGTTGTGGCTCCCGGAATAGCAGAAGCGCTTATTGCCACCGCGGCAGGTCTGGCGGCAGCAATACCGGCCGTGGTTTTTTACAATTATTTTCTTAGTAGAATTAACACCATCTCTACTGAAATGGACAACTTTGCATCTGAACTTATCAACATCATCGAGAGAGTTTACTGGAAACGAAAATAAAAGCCTTTCAGACCGCGTATGGAGTTAACAGATGGCTTTCAGCATGAACAGGCAATCACGAACCCCAATGGCGGAAATAAATGTTACGCCTTTGGTAGATGTAATGCTCGTGTTGCTAATCATTTTCATGGTCACAGCCCCGATGCTTCAAGAAGGGGTGTCCGTAGAGTTGCCTTCAGCAAAAGGAACACCAATCGAAAAGGTTCAACAAAACGATGAAATCATAATATCAGTCTCTGGAACTGGTGAGATATTCGTGAATGACAAAAAGACCACGGAAGATGAACTTGCCGGCCTAATTCTGGAATCAACAAAGGATAGACCTAACCGGGAAGTCTTTCTCCGGGCTGATAAGAACGTCCCTTATGGCGCTGTCGTAAGGATCATGGGAAATCTCAAGAGCGCTGGTGTTACCAATCTTGGGATGATAACCACTCCACAGGAGGAATCTTCTGGAGCAAAATGATTTCAGAGCTCCTAAAATCAGAGCGGATGGCGTCGAACACAATGATGTTGATCTCTGTGTTCGTTCATGTGGCCGCTTTAGTCACGATAATGCTGGTATCATATAATTACAAAATGGCGCCTAAAAGTGTTGGGACAATCGTGTCAAAGGTCAAACTGGTTGAGTCGGGGAGTCCTAAACTAGAATTAGCTCCGCAGCAGACTTCCATGATAGAGCCAGCTGTCATGCCAATCGCTACGGAATTCACTGAACCTGCCACTGCGCACATGCCCAATGAACAACGCTTAACTTCTTCGTTCTCTGAAGCGAAATCAGTTCCAAGTTTGCAGATCCAAAAACGTAAAAAAACTGGAAAGAAAATAGAAGAACCTAAGGCTATTTCAAAGAAAAACTCTCCGCCCAAAGAACCGGACAATTCCAAGTACCTCGAAAAAAGATTATCCGAATTGCGTTCAAAAATGCAGGAGAAAAAGAAGGAAACACCCGTTTCAGCATCTAACAACGCAACAGGGGCTTCAGGAAAGTCTTCCGGAGCGTCTGGAGAGGCACAGCTCTCGCATTGGTTGCAATTAGTGAAAAATAAGGTCAACACACATTGGTCCTTGCTCGGAGACCAGACTAAACTCGATAAAATTGCGGTAATAGGAGTTCAGATCGCAGAGGACGGGAAATTAGTCGATGCAAGTATAGATTCGAGCTCAGGAGATAAGCTTTTCGATAATTCAGCTCTTAGAGCCATATTTCATGCCGCTCCTTTTCCTCCGATTCCTCAGGAGGTCACGGAGAAAATCAGGCAATCAGGTGGCTTGGCGCTGCGGTTCACTCCAGGTGGAATGCAATGACGTTTTTATCATGAATTCCTTAATCAATGTTGCCAAAAGCTACGAATAAGACTTGTTCTAAGAATTTCAACTCCCAGATATGAAACATTATCAAAATTATATTACAAAATTCTACAGGTTCACGATCATGCTAGTCTCGCTCATCAGCCTGATGATCGGACTTGCCATGTCCTATCCTGCTGAAGGTAAGCTCCTGATCGATGTCGATAATCCGAACTTGATGAAGATGCCGATTGCAGTTCTTGATTTCACTTCCAGTTCGGGTGGCTCCATTAACGGAAAAGATCTTGCCGCAATAATCAAGAATGATCTGTTCATAACAGGGATGTTTCAAATTGTCGAGGCATCGGTTTCCGCCGCTATGAATGCAAACCAGGAGCCAAATTTTGATTACCTGGCTCAACTGGGCTCTCAGGCAGTGGTTACAGGATCATTCCATGTTCAGCAGGATCAACTCGTCATAGAGGCTAAACTTTACGATGTAGCTCTGAGAAAACTCGAAATAGGCAAGAGGTTCACTGCCAAAGTAAATGATTATAGGAAATTAGTGCATCTCTTCGATGACAGGATAATCGAAAAATTGACAGGGACTCCGGGCTGCTTCTCAAGTAAAATAGCTTTTGTTGGTGATTCTCAGTCCAGAGAACTTTATTCGATGGATTATGATGGTCATGATCTACGACAACTGACAAGAACCAATACGATTAACCTCTCTCCAGAATGGGCCCCGGATGGAAATAGCATTCTGTTCACATCTTACATGAATAGAAAACCGGATCTCTGGTCTCTAAGTCTCTCGTCCATGCGCTTGATTCCGATTTCTGCAAAATCAAATCTAAATGCATCTGGTCGTTACTCTTATGACGGTAATTACATAGCTTTATCTATGAGTACTAAATCAATACCTAAGATTTTTATTATAACTACCCAAGGAGACATGCTAAAACAATTGACTAATGGGAGAGGAAATGATATCTCTCCCACATGGTCGCCTGATTCAACTAGCATAGCTTACGTTTCGGATCAGGCCGGCGCTCCGCATATATATGTGGTTCCAATCAGTGGAGGAGAACCGAGGCGGCTGACGTTTGTTAGTAATTACAACACTGACCCTGACTGGTCACCAAGAGGTGACATGATAGCTTTTACAGCACGGATAGATGGGCGTTTTCAGATATGTGTGATGAAATCGGACGGTTCAGACTTCAAGGTATTGACGAATCAAGGTTCTAATCAGGAACCGTCATGGTCACCGGATGGAAGGTTGATTGCGTTTTCGTCTAACAGGGACGGCGCCAGACGCATATATATCATGGACGCCAAAGGATCTATACAGATCCCCGTGTCACCGATTACAGGAAAAAGTCCTGCATGGTCTCGAAACAATGCTCGCTAAAAGGCGGCTTTGAGACAATAGGAGAGACAAATGCGAACCCGATTATTGGTCACATTTAACATAGGAATATTTCTAGCATTGATGCTCCTAGGTGGGTGCGCCAAGAAGATAGTGAAGCAGCAAGCTGGACCACCAGTCCCTGGTCTTGGGGGTAGTCAGATCTCCGAAGCGGATGTTCATGGAGTGCAATCGACTCTTAGAGTAATTTATTTTGATTTTGACAAATATGGTCTATCTCCGGAAGCTCAGGCGGCTGTTCAATACAACGCGGAAATATTGAAAGGAAATCCCCAGGTTTCAGTGATCGCAGAGGGTCATTGTGACGAGCGCGGAACCTCGGAATATAACTTAGCGTTGGGTGAACGTAGAGCTGGAGCTGTCGCAGAGTTTCTCTCGACACTCGGGATAGCTCCGAATCGAATTTCGACTGTTTCGTTCGGTTCCGAGTTGCCGGTGGACCCTGCGCATAATGAAGAGGCATGGGCGAAAAACAGAAGAGTATACCTCAGAGTTGCAAAATGAGACTTATAAGCTCTATGTTTTCTCGAATCAACGAAGTTAGCTTCAATAAGCCACTCACTGGTAAGGGGCTGATTCTAGCATGCTGTGTAGTGGCTGCATCGAGTTCTGGCTGCTTGACCAGATCAAACAATCCAAGTCTGCCATACGTGAGGCCTGCCAACTCTACGCCTAATTTTGAACAAGCATCCACACAGGTGGCGAACAGGATTCAAGATCTCGAAACCGAGATGCAGAAACTCCGGGATAAGATCGAAAGGCTCCAATCAGCTGGTTCGGATGATAAAGTGGTTCGCGATCTTATCGAACGTGTTAATCAGATAGAAAAACAGATTGGAATGGAAGCCTCAAAAAAGGCTGCCATAGATACCTTTCCAACCCCGGCTGGTTCGGGATCTTCATCAACGAAGTCACAGGCGCGCGATAATACATCTCAAACAAAAAACGCTCTAGCAAACTTGGACAATTCCGATGACTCAGGAGAAATAAGAAGCGCATCCGTGTCCTCGGAGGAGAAATCATATAGACAAGCCTATTCAACATTTAAGGGTGGATCACTGGAAGAAGCCATAGCTCAGTTTGAGGATCATCTCAAGAAGTATCCCAAGGGTCAATTCGCCTCTAGCTCTATATACTGGATCGGTGAAGCTAAGCTTGAACAAGGGAGATTTGACGAGGCCGTGCTTCAATTTGATAGGGTGATAAAAGAATATCCTGGCTCTAAAAAGGAGTTAAGCGCCCTTTTTAAGCAAGGGCAAGCTTTTGAAAAGATGGGAGATGTAAAATCTGCAAAAATAATCTTCCAAAAGATTGTCAAAGATAATCCTCACACCACGCAAGGAAGACTAGCCTCCAGTCGTCTCAAATCTCTAGCCAGCGCAGAATAAAAAAAAGAGGCATGACAAGCCTCTTTTTTTATTCCATCAAAAAAAACAACTCTTATTGATAGGCTCCGGGTTGAGTTTGGTAACCTTGAGGGGCGCCTCCCATTGGCGCATATTGCTGCTGTTGGGGTATCTGATAAACAGGTTGAGCCTGCGGCTGGGTGGGATAATATTGCTGAGGCGCCGGTTGAAACGATGGCTGGGCCTGGCCGTACATTCCTTGCGGAGCCTGTTGATAACCACCACCAGGGGAGTAGCCCTGATAACCATATGATCCAGGCTGCTGAGCGGAATCATACCCTCCGCCCTGTTGTCCACCAGGAACATAATTTATCGACGCTTGAGGCATAGCCTGCTGTTGTTGCTGAACTTGTTGCTGCTGCCCCATGGTCGCAGACCCGGAGTAGTAGGGGTTAAAATTGTAAACAGGGTTTCCAGACCACCATGCTCTCAGATCCCCTACCGCTGAATTATCTATTGCATCCCTGCTCCCTGATCCAGAAAAAAGATAATCGAGGAAAGCGTGTGACGGACCGCAGAAGAATAAAGTCAGCGCCACTACCATTAGGACAATCCTATTTGTCATGCTCAGTATCTCCAGTATTTATTTAACCTTACACTATATTATTATATACTTTATAAAAAAATACGTCAAGAAACCATTCTCACGATGTAAGCAGCAAATAGAATGTCCTGATTAATAGCACATAATTTGTCCGGTTTTAATAGGTCCCTATGGAGGTGACTTATGGGCCGGGCAGAGCTGCTACAGGAGATTCGGAAGATGAGGTTTGAGT
>JBFXII010000185.1:0-6300 GCA_050176095.1 Desulfomonilaceae bacterium | reverse complement strand
ATGCCCCCAGCATCTTGTGAATTTCGGGATTGTCCTCCTGAACTTTCAGGATGCGATTCAACGCGGCCAGGGCTTCATCCTTCTTGCCTGCCCATTTGAGCGTCTTGGCAAGGTTTAAATCTCTGACTACGAACAGTTCCTTGTCGAGGTTCTGCAAACCTTCAGCAAATATTTTTGAAATCTTTTCTGGAGTTGCCTCTTTACAGTCCTTGATCAATCCAAGATCCAGCATCCTTTGGAATATCAGTTCAGCAATTTTCTGGTGATATTCGATGCTTGGATGGACATGATCCAAAAAGCCTTCCTCTCCGGCCAACCCTGCGGCTATTCCATCAGACAAAGCCCTGTCTTCGACGTATTTCTTGAAATCAATTAGTGGAACGCCCTTTGCGCTGGTAACCGAATTAATCTGTTCTTCTATAGGTGATGTGGCCCTGAGCGGACACACATCCAGGTCACGCGCCGTTATGAAATATTTGCGTGCTTCGTCATGTCGTCCGAGACCATCCAAAATTTTCGCCATAGTGAAATTTGCTTGAGCATGATCCGTCAATTTTGGGAAAATCCTGTTCAGATCTTCCAGGGCTTCATCAAATCTCCCGGCCTTCACCAGCGCATTCACCGCCGAAAGCTTTTTATCAAGATCATTCTTCTCCCTTACGCTCAAGGATGGATCATGTTCGGATTTGAACGGGGAGAAATCCCTCAAATTCGAAGCGGGCGCCACAAATATTATCGGTATTCCAGCTGATCGACTCAGATCAATCATGGCCTCAAGATTATGCCTGAAATGCTTGGTGACCCCTTGGGCAAACTGTTCGTCACGGTGATACAGGTCCAATCCCGAACTACGGTCCAATATTGCGCTAGCCTCGTCCTGAAGTATGGTCTTTCCTTCATCCGGCGTTGGCGCTTTCTTACCGGATGTCTTGTCTCGAGAATCCCTTAGAAGGCTATCAATGGTTGACTTAAGCGCCTGATAGGCTCGTGAATTTTCCAGAATAGCCTCGACAGACAGTAGTGTGGGGCTCTTTTCGATCAATCCGGCGTACGAACGTCTCTCCAGAAACTCATTCTGCCCCGTGTAAACCACAAAAAGATCGGGCTTGTAAGCAAGCGTCTCCTTCATGATGGGAATTATCCTGTATGAGGCGTAGGATATCCCTCCGAGGTTTATCACTTCATAATTCGTGCAGCTGTCGCAGGCGCCCAATAATTCCTGGAGCCAGTGAGGGAAGGCGGTCTGTGAATTGAAAGGATGGCCGTAAGTGGTCGATCCCCCAAATGCGAATATACGGAAAGTGTTCCTGGACTTGGTAAGGCTGAAAGAGGCCTCATTAAAATATCGTAGCCTGTTTTTAGCTATTGAGACCCTTCCGTCCTGCACGGTGAACAAGGGCTGGATTGAAGAAAACCCTACAAATGGATCATCAGGAGCAGCGACTTTCGGTGGGGCAAAAATCCTGAAGCCGACCTCCAGTAAAGCGAAGAATATCACACAAACCAGTAACCCAAATAAAATGTCCCTGAACAATCTGCGTGGCGTTTGGGGCTCTTTGGCCTGATCTGATGCGGAACCTGCAGGTTTGCCGGTTGTGGGCCTGTTTTGTCTGGACGGATTTTTTTTGGCCTTTTTCATTTCTATGTGTCTTATTTGACCTTTAGTCAAAGTTTGACTAAAATATTCTTCAGGGACGATTATGCGCCGGATTATCCATTAGCGCATTTTCGTCGATAACAGGATTGAACATCCAAGACCGAGGTACGCGCCTGATGAAGATATTTTGGCTGATTGTCGCAACCCTTGTTTTTTTGTCAGGAAACATAATGGTTGGCGATTGCATTGCTCAGGACCCTGTCAAGTGGTCGGCCCCTATGAATGAATACCCGAGTCCATGGAGCCCGACAAATGCCCCACCGAGTTATTATAATCCCTACGGATACAATTATCCCTACGCCGCATACGGGTACGGATATTATGGGAATCAATACCAGGGCGGCTATGGCGCCAATCAATATGGTGGATACACCGGTAATCCGTACTATGGCTACTACGGTCAATAGGCGCTCAGACCAGGGTCCACAATGAAAACATGTTAAAGAACGCCTGGCGGTTTTCAGGGTCAGGCGTCCCAGTTTTCAATCATTTCCCGAACAGCGTCCAGGGCCTTTTCAATTTCAACCAGAACAGTCTCTTTCTTCCTTCTGCTCCTCAGTTCCACTTTGCCTTCAGCAAGCGCCTTTTTCCCGATGGTGAGCCTCACCGGTATTCCTACCAGGTCAGCGTCCTTAAACTTAACCCCGGGGCGTTCGTTGCGGTCATCGAGCAGCGTGTCAAAGCCACTCTGCCATAACTTCTCGTAAATGGATTGAGCGGCTGCGTCAATTTCATCACTTTTCGCCCCAACGGTAGTGATCATAACGCTGAACGGCGCCAGAGGCGGCGGGAATATGATTCCATCATCGTCATGGTTCTGTTCTATGGCCGCCGCTACGGTTCTGCTGACTCCGATACCGTAGCATCCCATAATCATAAGGCTTTCTTTACCATCCGGATCAAGGAACGTTGCGTTCATGCTTTCAGAATATTTCGTCCCGAGCTTGAATATGTGGCCCACTTCAATACCTCGACTCATGACAAGCTTACCTTGGCATCTCGGGCATGGGTCACCGGCCAAAGCGGACCTGAAATCGCCGTATGCGTCAACCTTGAATCCCGTTAACGGGCTTACATCTATTAGATGGAAGTCCTTTTCATTAGCCCCGACAACCGCCGATTCCATTCCACGAATTGCGTGGTCAGCCAGAATTGTGACGCCAGATAATCCCACCGGTCCTGAAAATCCCATCGGGCCACCGGTTATTTCATTGATCACTCTCTCATCGGCTAATTCTATCTCTGTGGCCGCAAGGTAGTTCTTGACCTTGATGTCATTGAGTTCATGATCCCCACGCAAAAGAACCGCTACAGGTCCTTTATCGGTTTTGAGAATCAATGTCTTGATGAGTTGCGATGAGGTTATCCCAAGAAACTGTGATACCTCATCGATGGTTTTCATCGAAGGAGTAGCCACTTTCTTGGGCTCAGACCCTATCGCTTTCTCAATCGGTGAACACGGCTTGATTTCGGCTTTCTCCAGGTTGGCCGCATAATCACAACTGTCGCATGATACGACGATGTCTTCTCCGGTATTCGCCAGCACCATGAACTCATGAGAAAAACTTCCGCCTATAGGGCCTGAGTCGGCTTCATCAGCTCTGAATTTTAGACCACATCTCTGGAAAATTCGTTCATAGGCGTCCCTCATTATAAGGTATGCGGCTTCTGCTCCTTCTTCGGTCGCGTCGAAAGAATAAGCGTCCTTCATGACAAATTCCCTTCCACGCATTAACCCAAACCGAGGCCTGATCTCATCGCGAAACTTCGTTTGAATCTGATACAGATTCAATGGCAGATCACGATAGGACCTCACGTCGCGTCTCACCAGATCCGTGATAACCTCTTCATGAGTCGGCCCGAGGCAACATTCACGCTCATGCCTATCCTTGAAGCGGAGCAACTCGGTCCCGTAATAATCCCATCTTCCCGACTCTCTCCAGAGTTCAGAAGGCTGAACCATTGGAAGGAAAACTTCTTGAGCCCCGGAAGAGTCCATCTCCTCCCTTACGATCTGTTCAACCTTTCTCAATGAGCGGTAACCCAGTGGTAAATAAGAATATACCCCTGCGGTAAGCTTTCTGATCATGCCGGCCCGTAACATCAGTTTATGGCTGATTACCTCAGCGTCGGCAGGATCCTCTTTCAGCGTAGGGACATGGAGTTTAGACATTCTCATGAGCTATTCCTCGGGATATGTATATTTTTTTGGGACAGTTTGCCGTGTAGGACAGATGTCAAACCAGTCAACTTTTCACATTTATCAGATTAGCGGTCTTGAAGCAAATAATGCCCGAGGACAGTGAATAATATCATGGCCAGTTTATCTAACCATTGCCGGCAAGTTGTGGTATATATTTTCCACAAAAATCAAATGAGCGGTTAGCAGGAATGCGTTTTCTGGATCCAGACAGGATACTTGAAGTAGCTCAGAAATTTAGGGACCTTAGCTCACCATGCCGGATGTGCCCGAGGGAATGCATGGTTGACAGGCTCTCAGGTGAAATCGGCTATTGTGGGGCCGGCCCGCTGCCATCACATTCCGGAATATTGCAGCATTTTGGGGAAGAACCGCCTTTGGTGGGTATCGGAGGCGCCGGGACGATTTTTTTCACTCACTGCAATATGCGATGCGTTTTCTGCCAGAATTACCAGATTAGCCGAGGCGAATGTGGCGAAATCATAAGCATCGAAGAACTGGCGCAAGAGATGGTCAGGCTCCAGAAATATGGAGCCTCCAACATAGAGCCGGTTTCTCCCACTCACCAGATGAGCGTGTTCCTCGAAGCCTTGGGCATCGCAGCGCAACGGGGCCTCGATCTGCCGATCGTCTACAATTCAGGCGGTTATGATTCGGTCGAAGCTCTCAAATTGCTGCGTGGCGTTGTGCATGTCTACATGCCCGACCTGAAATACGCTGATTCAAAAATGTCAACAAAGTATTCCGATTGTGCTAATTACGTGGAAGTATCCCGGTCGGCCATTAAGGAGATGTATGATCAGGTTGGTGAACTCGAACTTGACGCCGATGGGCGGGCAATAAAAGGACTCATTATCAGGCATTTGGTTCTGCCTGACGGCATATCTGGCTCAGAACAAACCATGCTCTGGATCAGGGACAGTCTTTCACCAAAGGTCACAATTTCTCTGATGTCCCAATATTCTCCGATGTACGACGCACAAAAATATCCTGAATTAAACCGTAGGATCAAGGCATCCGAATACAACAAGATAGTGAATTACTGCTGGGATCTGGGCTTGGGAAACGTGTTTGTTCAGGACATCAGATCCCAGGATTCATGTATACCGGATTTTAGGAACGACAAACCTTTTTCATGGGACTAAAAGCTTTTCGAGTAGCTAACGGGAGTTTAATCATGAAGTCAATTTCCGCGCGAATCCTTCAACTAGTCTCGGTGACTTTTTTTGCATTGACATTGTTCGGATGTGGCTCCGAAACGGCCCCTGTGGCTCCGCCACCTCCCGAAGTCACCGTAAATAAGCCTGAGAAAAGGGAAGTAGTCCGATCTCTGAACTTCACCGGAACCATCTCTGCATTCCAGAAAGTCGAAATAAGGGCTCGCGTTCAAGGTTTTCTCGAGAAAATCAATTTCACTCCTGGAGCTTTTGTGAATGAAGGAACCCTTCTTTTTGTCATTGATCCAAGGCCATATCAGGCCAAAGTAGATCAGGCCACCGCAACAATGGAAGCAAAGAAGGCTTCACTATATCTTGCTCAGGTCGAATATGACAAAGCAAGGCAACTCGAATCGAAAGACGCCATCAGTCAAATCAAACTGATTGAGCAAACAGCAAAGAGAGATGTAGCTCGCGCCGAGTTGGCTCAAGCAGAAGCTGACCTTCAAGCGGCCAGTCTGGATCTTGAATATACTCAGGTAAAAACACCCATAAGCGGAAATGTAGCAAGAAACCTGGTGGATCTCGGCAGCCTTGTAGGCGCCCAGGAAAAGACACTCCTGACCACTGTTGTCAATGACAAGTCCATCTATGTCTATTTCAGCGCAAGCGAGCAGGACCTAATGCCGCTCGTAAGGGATGAGAATAAAGCCCCAGAAAGGAAACCTAAGCTTTTCATAGGACTCTCTGATGAAAAGGATTATCCGCATGAAGGCTACATTGACTATGCTGACCCAGAGATAGATCCATCCACAGGAACCTTGCAAATTAGGGGCATATTCAAGAATGAAACGGGGTTGTTTGTTCCGGGAATGTTTATGAGGGTCAAGGTTCCAGTTCAGAAAATTCAGGCTTTACTCGTTCCGGACATCGCAATCCAATCAGGGCAGGGTGGAAAGTTCGTACTGGTAGTCAATGACAAAAAGATCGTTGAGCAGAGAATGATTCAGACCGGTCAGTTAGATGGCAGAATGCGTGTCATTCTTGAAGGGCTCAAAGAAAATGAATGGGTTATAGTAAATGGAATTAGACGGGCAAGGCCAGGCGAGCCTGTCAATCCGATTCAGGAGAAATCAACGTCAGCGCAATCGACTCAGTCCGCGCCTGCTGACAAAAACAAAAAATAACTGAGGTCAAAAAATGATAAGCCGATTCTTTATAGACAGGCCAATATTTGCCTCAGTCATTTCCATCCTCATTGTGATTGCAGGCGCCGTATCAATCTC
>JBFXII010000184.1:0-6358 GCA_050176095.1 Desulfomonilaceae bacterium | reverse complement strand
GAAGATATTTCATTATTCTACTTCTCTCCATTGGATTCTCCTCATCAAACAGAAGAGATGAGATGGTGTTGAAAATGTCCCCAAGCTTCAACATTCCAACTAGTTTTCCTTCTTTTAACACCGGAACCAATGTGACCGAATTGTCAATCATTATGTCCAAGGCTTTCAATATGCTGTCATCAGGAGAAACATATCCCGGAAACTTCTTAACTAGCTCCTTGATCGGTCTTGTCGCATCTCCAAGGTCACAGGCCCCTTCTCTCTGATCGCAAAGGTGTCGGACGTTTTGTAGCAAGTCTGTTAACCGAATTAATCCAACGAGATTATAGTTGTCATCAAACACTAGAGGAGTAGAGCGACCATGTTCGAGTTTCTCATCCTCAGACAATATCCTCAGTAGCTTGATGGCGTCTCGTACCTCTGCATCCGCCCTCAACTGAGGCCATGAGTTTGGGCTCAACATAAGGTTCGATACGGGAACAGAATGTGGCATTATTTACTACCCCTTTCTCTATGAAACATTTTGATTCAAACAGACAATTAACATTCCAACCGCTAACATGATAAAGTTTATTTTATTTCAGTCAAGTACAACCGGTCAATGGTAGATGATGAATTAAAATGAAACGTTATAAAAAGACAAACGAGAGCGGATTCTGGTCTGGTTGTTGATAAAAATTTTTGCGGACAAGGTGAGCGGCCAGATCGACGAGCTTTATCAAAATAGTTGTACATATGGCTTCAACACAATTGGACCTTCATCGTATTCTTGAAAGATGGCTCAAACCTGGTCAGGAAATATTTCAGCTTAACGGTCTTTTCTGACCTCTAACTTAAATTCCTCCATTTTTAGAGGGTTGTGAACGTCGGGTCCTTCGGGTGGCTGTATTGAAGTTACATAAGGATTGCTGTTAAAAACATTTCTAGGCTTTTCCATGGGGCGGGTTTGGAAAACAGTATTGGAAATTTCTAATCTACGAGGTCCGATAGAAGAGCTGCTTGAAGACGGCATCTTTTCCTGATTTGGCAAGTTGGAGTCTTCAAGCTCAGAGATATCAAATCTTTTTATTTCTCCATTTGATCCACTAAGTGACGCGCTTCTCAAGGTCTGGTACCTAAAATCAATATCTATTGCTATGCTGTATGTACAACCAGGATTTTCCGGATCCTGAATTTCAACAATCAAAAGGTCGTTTGACAAGGCGGCCTTCTTGACGGAGTGCGCTGATTGAGTTCTTTCGCCTGATTTTTTCGTTTGGACTTCGTTAGCTGGCTTTTCAATCGGCGTAGGCGCCGGAACAGACTCTACGATCTTGGATGACGCCTCTTTCTTTGCTTGTATTGGCCGAAGATTGGGCGCTTGATGCTTTTGGGCCCGATTATCTTTTTCACGGTTTGGCTCCACACCTTTTTCAGTGATCGGAACCTTGCTCTCACCCAAGGCTATTACAGCCACATTATTTGAACGTTCTATGGCGTATGTGGGGACTGGAAAATCACCGAAATCGATTACCAGCCTAGCTCGGTTCTGAAGTTTGCCCAACCGGATTTCGGATATTGGAGGCCTCTCCAATTTTATCCTGTTGATCATGTTACCGAGTGCGGTGGAATCGAAATCCACCACCAGGCGATAAGGTTTGTCAAGGGTAAATGTTGTGTGCCGGCCCAAAACTCCATCACTGGTTATAACGACCTGCCTCATGTCAGGAGATATTTTTACGCTAGATATTGAGCCCAGAGAAGATTCCTGCGCCAATGATAGACAATAGAAAACGCATACAATGATGCAGACTTTCGTGAAAATGAAAAAATATCTCATCGTTCTTGCCATCTCTTCAATTCAACACTGATTGTTAGCGTTAACAAAAGACTAAACATATTTTCATGGCTTTTGCTTGAAGTTATCTAAAACGAATTTTCGCCCTTGGCCGTTACTCTGATAATAACATATAGTTTATGTTGAGTCAAAAATATTTATTATCAATTAAATAACTCAAAAAAATAATATTTTACTTTATATGTGTCTTAACGCCTTTTTTTAGGATAATTGGCGCTAGGATTAACCGGGAGAAACAGCAGAAGCGTAATTAGGATTGAAAGAATGATTAAGAATAGATAAAAGATGTTAAGGGCAGGTGCTCAAATTTCCGGAAGAAGGGTCCCAATATGAACTTAGAGCCGCTTGTAGGTAGGTTTGAGAAAATCATAGTAGTTTCCCTAATGATAATGATGGCGATCGTTGTATTTTTTGGGACAGTGGAACTGGGTTATTTAATCATTGTAGACCTGTTTACTCCTCCGATGTTCATCCTGGAGGTGCACGAGTTTCTGGAAATATTTGGAGCCTTTCTCCTGGTGTTGATAGGCGTGGAACTACTTGAGACAATAAGTTCGTATCAGGAAGACCGAACAATTCGAGTCGAGATCGTGGTTATTGTGGCAATAATTGCCATAGCGAGGAAGGTAATAACTTTGGATTACAAAACATTGACCAGCTATACATTTTTTGATGTGGGTGTGATGGTGCTGGCGCTGGCAATTTCCTTTTTCTTGCTCAAGAGATCCCGACTTATTGGTAAGTCAAGGACAGGCGAAGTGATTTCGAGATCTGAAAATAAAGATGCCCAAACAACTACAAATGAATGATTTCAAATTAAATGTGGCGATTACCATAGATGTTGAAGAGGAAGGTTTATTTAGCGGATTCTACAGTCCAAAAGACTGTTCTGTGACAAATGTCAGACATCTATGGAAACTAGATGGAATTTTTCGGGACTTTGGAATTCGGCCCACTCTACTTACAACCTATCAGGTTGCCAAGAATGATGAGTGCAAGAAGACTCTCCAGGTTCTCAGAAATCGGTGGGAGGCGGAGATAGGAGCCCATTTGCACCATTGGAACACTGATCCGATAATAGAAATGAATCAGAGGCAACCGGTTCCTTCCGAAATGATTCCCAAAGACTATTTGACAGACAAGACCGTCAATCTCTTGAGAGAGCTTTCCAGTATTTCGGGAGATCGTCCGGTGACCTTTCGCATGGGCCGCTTCAATTTAGGTCCAAAGATGTTCTCAATACTGGAAGAGCTGGGCATCAACGTTGACAGTAGCGTTGCGCCGTTAAGAAGTGAATATGGCGGTCCAGATCACATTGATGCGCCAAGTGATCCCTATTATCCTGATCCAGATGAGCCAACCAAGGTGGGTCAGTCCAAAGTCATGGAAGTCCCTATTACCGTAAATCCGGTTTTTAGGCTAATTGCGTCAACATTGAGAAAGGTTCGATCTGCCGGGCTGCTGGAAAACGACAAGCTGATGAATCTAGTATCGAATGTAGCATCTGTTCCGGCACAACCGGCCTGGGTTGGACTGGAGGCGGCCAAAGCCGGGGTAATTTTTCATCGGCTAAAAAAGGGCCGATTCCTAACGATTTTCTTTCATTCCTCCGAATTGGCTCCAGGGCTAAATCCACTTTATCCTACCGAGGAAGCTGTTCAGGGGTTCTTAATAAAGCTCAGGCGTCTGATAACATGGCTGTTGAAAAGATACGACACTCGTTTCATAACTCTTTCAGAAGTTCCGCGCTACTACCTGTAATAGTGGATTGATATTTGCTTGAGACGATTTATATCAGTCTGCTGTTGATTGCTGGATTCGTGCAAGATCTGCTTCTTTACCAATCATGACCAACACATCACTGGGTTTGATTACAAAATCCGGTCCGGGCAAGAAGACGAACTTGGGTGGGACTAATTCCTTCACTGCAATAACGAAAACCCCAAATCTTTCTCTTAATTTCAAGTTCAGAAGGCTCTTTCCAATGAATGCGTCGGGAACCCCAACATCCATGACCTCAAAATCTTCCCCAAGAGGCACAAAATCAAGTAGATTTGGATTGACAATTTGGGCTGCGACTCTTCTGGCTGTTTCTCTTTCGGGAAAAATTGTTTCACTTGCTCCCACAGCTCTCAATATTGACGCATGATCTTCACTGACCGCTTTGGCGCGAATAGTATTTAGACCGATCTTTTTAAGGTGCAACGTGCACAGGACGCTAGCCTCCATGCTTTCGCCCAAGCTCACGATAGCTTCATCAAAATCGTCTCGAACCAAAGAACTCAGGCCGGCAAAATCCCGAGCGTCCACTATCATTGCTCTCTGAACGGAATCAGATATAGCATTCACACGATCTTCGTTATTGTCCAAAGCCAAAACCTCGCACCGATGGGCTAGTTCTCGAGCTAGCTCACTTCCAAATTGCCCCAGGCCGATTACACAGATTAGTTTTCTATATTTTTTCATCCAATCATCACCGTTCCTTTAGGGTACCTGATGTTCGAAGTGGACTTGGGTATCATCAGCATGACAATTGTCAATGGGCCCAATCTTCCTATAAACATTGTCAGGATAATCCAGAGCTTTCCTAAAGATGACAATTTGTCGGTAATTCCAGTGGACATGCCGACAGTGCCAAATGCGCTCACCTGTTCGAAAACTATTGCAATGCTATCCACTTTGAGATCTGATTCTGTGGTTAGAAGTATCAAGACACCTAAAATATTCCATATTATCGCTACAGTAATAAGCAAGTCAGTTCGGGAAACTAACTCCAACGGTAGACGTCTGTTGATCAAACTCACGTCTTTGTTGCCCCGGAGACCTGAAATCAGTCGAGCCCAGTAGATCGCGACAGACGACGTTTTAACACCTCCAGCGCACGACCCGGGGGAACCACCTATAAACATCAAGATGATAAGTATTAATAGTGAGGCCGAGGGGAGTTTCCCAATGTCCAATGAATTGAATCCGGCGGTTCGAGCGCTGACCGACTGAAAAAGAGAACTCATAAATTTTTGGTAGACTGAGGTTTCGTCCACGGTTAGCCCCAGCAGAAACATTAACCCGGCCCCGGAAACGATCAGAACTCCCGAGACCAACAGGACTACCCTTGAATGTAAGGAAAATGCAATTGGTCGCTCAGTAGAGTTCCCGGAGACTTGAGCTCCTAGTCTCGAAAAAAGTTCTAGCAATACGGAATATCCAAGACCCCCCAGTACTATCAAAATCATAATAGTGAACATGATCCCAATGCTGTCTCGCCATAAAACAAAATTTTCGGACGCCAATGAAAAGCCTGCATTGCAGAATGCGGAAACAGAGTGAAAGAAGGAATAAAAAATGACATCGGAAAAATTATCAAGGTGCTGGGCAAAAAATAATGTCAATGCAATCATGCCGATGCCCTCAATTGCAACGGTCAGAGCCAGTATGGTCTTGAAGGCGTCCTGAAAACGTGACCCAATGTCTTTTTGAAAAAAGGTTTCATGCAGAACTGCTGAAGTTTGGAGAGAAAAACGCAATCCAAGTATTTGGAAGGTCAGGGCTGCAAATGTCATAATGCCTAGGCCTCCAGCTTGGATTAGCAAGGCAATCACGATTTGACCAAAGTAGCTAAAGTCTTTCCCTGTATCCAAAACCACTAATCCTGTGACGCAAACAGCAGAGGTTGAAGTGAATAAAGCGTCAATGAAGCTCAAAGGCCTGTCACTATGGGCCCATGGAGACCAGAGAAGCAGCGCTCCAAGAACAATTAGTAACGCAAAACCTCCTACAACAAGTCTTTCGGGCGATGAGCACGCTCTATACAATCGATTAGGAAAGTTCATGTTTCACTTCGGCATTTTCAAATAGGGAATTCGGAAGAGCAATATTCCGTGCAGAAACAAATTGTTTTCTCAAAATCCGGAGTTATCCATAAGTCTGTAGAGGTGGGAGACCGTAGTGGTAAACCTAAGAAAAAGTACGAGCTTGGTTTTATCTGAAAAAAGATTTGGTCAATTAGGAAATACATGTTTATATCTTTGTCGCGAAGTAGCCTAAGTTCCATAGAACTCTTGGAGTTAGCGGCTTACAAAAAATGCTCTCACAATTGACCCCTTTGTTAGGGATAATTTTCATATTCGCTTTGAGTGCATTCTTATCCTCGGACAGGAAAAGAATCAACTGGATTTTAGTGTGTTGGGGCATTGGGTTACAGTTTTCTTTGGCGATACTAATTTTAAAAACATATCCAGAAGTTTTTTTTGAAAAAGCACGATCCATTTTTGAAGGCATTACCTTTTTTGCTTCGCAGGGTTCGAGATTTTTGTTTGGCTCTCTTGCGGATCAAAAAGATTTTACAATCCTAAGCATGGGATCTGTGATCATATTTGTTAGCGCCATGATGGGGGTGCTGAATTACCTAAGGATCCTACCTCTGATAACAGTTTTTATGGCTCGAGTAATGAAGAAGGCTATGAAAACGTCCGGAGCTGAAACACTCGCCGCGTCCATGTCAATTTTCATGGGTATAGAGGC
>JBFXII010000183.1:0-6368 GCA_050176095.1 Desulfomonilaceae bacterium | reverse complement strand
GGCGGTCTGGACTTTTGCCAATCTGTTCCCCGGATGTCTGATCAAAGCCATAGACGGGATCAGAGCCAAGAAGAAATTCTTCTGGGATCAGTCAAAACTTCCAAACCGTCATTGGCTCATGGCCAACATGAACTATGAGGCGTACCTGGGCTTCAACGCCTTTAACACCAAAAAGATTACCGGAAAAGACACCATCGATTTCATTAAATGGAGACAACTCATAGCTGAGAGCGCCCCAGCTATTCCCGAAACATACGCGAAAGTACTGGGCACGCCGCAGCAATAGCAGCCCTGTTCAGTTTCTACTCAATTTTTGGGCGCGGCTTGCCGCGCCCCTTTTTTTTCAATCCCGCATTCAAATCATCGACAGGTGTTAAAGATGACTTATACATTGATAAAAACCGAAGATCATTTCGATGGCTCTGTGGTGAAGATAATACTCAACTCGCCAAAGGCTAACGTCCTCGAAGCAAAAATGCTCGATGAAATATGTGAGGCCTTGACAGAAATTTCGGCCAGAAAAGGCATAAAACTTATTGTTTTTGAAGGGTCGGGAAAGCACTTCTCCTTTGGCGCCAGCGTCCCTGAGCATACCAGAGATAAAGCCGCCATGATGATCAAATTCTTCCATCGAATGTTCTATCAATTGGTGGATATGGCGATTCCTACCATGGCGATAGTCCGAGGACAATGCCTCGGCGGCGGAATGGAACTGGCCATTTTCTGCAATTTTGTGGTGGCTGACCAAAGCGCCATGTTCGGTCAACCCGAAATAGTGCTCGGAGTCTTTCCTCCGCCAGCTTCCGTAATACTACCCCTCAAGGTAGACCAGGCCCTCGCTGATGACCTCGCTCTCACAGGGCGCTCCATAACCGCAAGCGACGCTAAACAGGCCGGAATAGTCAATCTGCTGGCCGAAGAAGGTAAAGACGCCTGGGAAGAAGCTTCAACATGGATCGCTTCCTATATAGCCCCCAAAAGCGCCACAAGCCTCAAAATAGCAAATAAAGCCGTCAGAATGCAGTTCTTCAGAGCCATCAGAGAAGACCTGCCACGCATGGAAGCCCTATACCTAAAGGAACTCATGGAGTCTGTCGACGCCAATGAAGGCATCAACGCTTTCATCGAAAAACGAAAACCCGAATGGAAGCATGAATAAATCAATATAAGATCCCAAACTAATTATTATTACTCAGGGCCCCCAAATAACCTTCTTGCAGGGGCCCCCCAAAAAACCCCCACAAGATCCACACGGTTACTTTCACCGTCCATTAAAAATTCTTCCAGGCGCCAATCCATTTGTTCAATACGTTTACTTTGAAGAACGGCTAAAATCTCGACAAAAAATTATTTTTTGACTTGACGCAGAATTATTTCATTGATACCAATGCGTCGTCGTAAAGAGCGATATTTAGGTTAAAATAATTTCGTTATCTTTCATTAATATTAATAAGTTTTTTTAAAACATAGAAAAGGCGGCGCCATGAAAAAGATTCATTTATTTGTTGTGGTCCTGATATTGGGGTTGTTTGCCTGCCCTGCGTTTTCACAGACTATAGCCTATCCACTGGAGACGCTTGTCGTGGATAGGTCCACGAAAAACAAGGCGGCCAATGAGTATGCGATGATGACACGAGACGCCATTCAGCGTGTGTGGAAAACACCTTTGAACTACAATACCGATTCGGCGTTAAAGGGCAGAGTTGCCATCACTTATGAAATTTCGAGTGACGGGGCTCTTAATTCCGTTGAGTTGACCAGGAGCTCCGGAATGAAGGAAATGGACGAATCACTGGTTCAGGCTATTCAAAAGGCCGCGCCGTTTCCCAGGTTCCCGCAGGGAATCATGGCCCAGAATGTTGTGATACGGGCAAATTTCGTGGTGGCGGAAATGCCGAAGGTCCCTTTGTTGACCGTAGACTTCAAGAAGGGTGATTCAGAGGAGTCAGAAGCGGCAGGTCAGCCTCCTGCGAAGAAGTATTTATGGGGAGCGCCCGCTGGGGCGGCTCTGCGTAAAGAGCCGATAAACGACGAGACTTATAAGGAGCCGGCGCCCGAAGAAACGAAGATCCCCGAACCGCCTTCGACTAAATATAAATGGGGCGCAAATTAATCCTCAAATTTTTCCCTGAAACCCGATTGAGGCGGGATTCCCAAGTTCAACATCCCGCTTCAATCTTTATCCTTAATTCCAGTCTTGACCCTGCCCCAAAAAACAGAGCGCCAAAAATCTCCCCCGCATTATCTAGTGTCATATTCCCCGATTCGATGGATTGTCATCATGTTGGTTGTGTCTCCAACTCCAATAGGCCAGCCCATTGCCACAGCTACCATTTCTCCCTTGGCCCCAATGTTGTTCTTGATGAGATAGTCATCGACCGAGTCCATTAGTTTATTGAATTCATCAAAATGTTCCGCTAGATACGGCTGAATTCCGCGGCTGATCGCCAGGAAGTTGCGCACCGATTCATTGAATGTGAAGGCGTAAACATCCGCATCGGGTCGATAGCGGGCTATTTGCCTTGCCGTCCTGCCTGATCCGGTCACTGCGATTATTGTGCGCAAGATCATGTCATGAGCTGCGACCACAACGGTATGGCATAGGGCTTCGGTGATGCTGTGGCCTGTCAGGTCGAGCCTTGTCCAAAGGTCGCAACAGTTCTTGTCTTCATAGGCTTCCGCTTCCACGGCGATATCACGCATCATGCGAACAGCTTCGACGGGGTATTTGCCGATGGATGTTTCGCCTGAGAGCATCAATGCGTCGGTTCCGTCAAATACGGCGTTAGCCACATCAGCGGCTTCAGCCCTTGTGGGCAGCAATGCGTTTGTCATGGATTCAAGCATCTGGGTAGCCGTAATAACTGGAATTCCGCGTTTGTTGGCTTCTTTGATAATTTCCTTTTGGAGGGCCGGGACCCTTTTTATGTCAACCTCTACTCCCAGGTCACCCCTTGCCACCATTACCGCGTCAGAAACCCCAAGTATCTGAGCCAGTTCGCTGACACAGGCGGCGCGTTCGAGTTTCGCTATGATCGGTTTGACTATACCGAAACGCTCCATCTGACGTCTTAAACGCTCAACATCCTCCGCTCGTGACACAAAAGAAAGCGCCACGGCGTCAAAGCCCATTTGAAGGCCAATCTCCAGATCAGCAATGTCCTTTTCGGTCAACCCGGGTATTGACAGCTTCGTATAAGGGAAATTCACTCCCTTGTTGGACAGCAGCACTCCTCCTTCAAGGACTTCGCACAATGCGCCCGATTCATTGGCCGATATGACCCTAAGACGCAATTTGCCGTCATCCATGAGTATAATTTCGCCCGGCGCCACTTCCTGTTCCAACTTCGAATAACAAACCGGGATGGAGTCAACCAGGTTGTCACATTGTTGTGATGAAAGTGTCACATATACTCCGGTTTCAAGCATGACCCCTGTTGGAGGTAATTTCCCGACCCGGACTTTCGGTCCTTGCAGGTCCTGAATAAAAGCCACCGTCTTGCCACTCTCACGGACGACCCTCTTAGCCCTCTCAAAGAGCTTTTTTCTCCAATCGATATCTCCATGAGAGAAATTGAAGCGTAACGCATCGACGCCGGCTTCAATCAAGCTTCTGATCTTTTCTTCGGTCTCAGTAGCCGGCCCCAGTGTGGCCACAATCTTTGTCTTTCGCATAAACTTCTCCAGTCAAACCAGTCTTGGTCACTAAACGCCCTCTTGGCCTATAAACACTACAACTCTTCACGACGGCGCTCCATTCATTAGAGTGTCACATCCATAAGAGTAGCTAATTAGCAAACGGTTCCGTTCCGGTTAGAAAGTATATCCCATGAGTCCTAATCATACGGCTGCAATGAGGCCGAGCCCTTCTTGCAGAGCCTTTCAATGGTTCTTCTAATCGTTTTTGAACTAAGTATGAGGGAGGGCAACAATATCAGGTCTCCGAACAGGCCCATGCATATCGAAGCGCAACCGAGAATTCCGAAGGATACCACCGGGGTGAACGGTGAAATTATCAGGGCCAGAAACCCGAATATCAGGACCAGCGCCCAAGAAACCATCTGACGGGCGGTAAAACGGTAAGCCCTGAACACATTAGTGTCGATGTCATTTTGAGGATTGAACGCGATCTCGCGCTTCAACTGGGTCATGTAATGTATTGTGTTGTCATCAGCCATACCAACCGCCACCGTCGCAGAGAACACCGTCACCATGTCCAGCGGTATTCCACACCAACCCATGATGCCGAAAACAGCCGCCACCGGCGGAATATTGGGAACTGCGCATATTAGCCCCAATGTGAAAGATTCCATCTGAATCATCATGATGACGACGATGAGGATTATCGCTGTGAACATGGATTCATACTGATCGTTTATCAGGGTGTTCGTCTGATCCGAAACTACGGCAAGTTCTCCGGTAATTACAAATTCCAGCTCGGCGCCTAAAATATTCTGAGCCGCCTGGTTGATCTGCTTGATCGTATCATCGATCGGAATATCCGGTGAATTCAATATGCTTACTGCCACCCTGATCTTGTCAAAGTTTTCAGATACGTATCTTCTGTTGAGCTTGGCGCCCTCACTGTCCATGGATGTCATGAACATCAGTTGCGGTATGAGTTTGGGATCTTCGAACAGGGCATCCTTGGAAGAGTCCTTTCCAACCACGCTATTAAGGTAGCTCAACAGATGCAGGAAAGAGTCGGTCGATGACACCTCCGGTACCTCGGCAAGTTTGCGTTCAAGCTCATATACACTTTTCCAGTGAGCGGCATCCTTGAAATTGCCTTCCTTTGCCGTTATGAGCAATTCAAGGATGTGAACGGGCGTCAGGTTCTTCTCGACAAATCTCACATCCTGAACCGTTTTGGTGTCTTCGCTTAGCATCCTGAAGACCTGAGCGTCTATGTCTATACGAGGCGCTCCGCTAAACAAAAAGACAGTCAGCCCAGCCCCGAACAGAACGATCAATTTCGCGTGCCGG
Source organism: Desulfomonilaceae bacterium (assembly GCA_050176095.1). Classification (GTDB taxonomy): domain Bacteria; phylum Desulfobacterota; class Desulfomonilia; order Desulfomonilales; family Desulfomonilaceae; genus CAITZA01. Next base: position 1,382 of record JBFXII010000183.1, on the reverse strand, counting down.
GAAATGAAACTACCCAATCCGACGAGCAAGTTATCAAGCCAATCCACCAAAACTCCAGAGGAGCCTTCTTTTCTGTTCAGAGCCTTCATATACACGAAGAACGCCGGGGTCATGACCATGGCCAGCCCATATGCCAGGAGCACGCCAAAAGACATTATGAAACCCAACTGACGTATCATCGGTGTGGAACTGATCATCAAAGAGCCAAAACCGATCGCCGTGGTGACTACAGCCATGAAGCACGGTCTGGCAAGCCATCGGAACGCCAGCTTTATAGCGTCAATCTTGTCCTTCGTTGTCTCGTGGAACTGATGATATCTCACCACCATGTGTATGACGATTTCCAGTGTGGCGATCGGGATCAGCCCAAAGGCCAGCGCAGTCGTCGAATTCAAAGGTATCCCGAATACCACCATAAGTCCGAGAACCCACAGAACGCAGATGGAAAGGATGAAGTTAGTGACAAGAGTAACCCTGAAACTCTTGAAAACATAAATCGAAACGATGGTGGCTATGAGCATGCAGATTAGGCCGAAAACAACGCCGGTCTGGATGCTGTAATTAACAATAGCCTCCCGGACAAAGGCAGGGCCTATGACCCTGTACTCATAGCCTTTGAGCCGCGAATCCTTGAACGTGCTTTCTATGATTGTGACGATTTTATCGAACGCCGGGTAGTCATACTTGTGAGCCTCGTCCATCCTGACAGCTATTCCAAAAGTTTTCAGGTCCTTTGAAGCCAATAGTCCGAAAAGAGGCAATTCCTTTCTAATCTTCATCAGCTTCTCATCGTCAGGAAGCTGCAGCTTTCCATCAGGCCTCTCAAGGAAGTGGAAAGATCCAAAAACACCATTCTTTTCCTTGAAAAGCTTGACGTTGGATAGACTTATGACTTCGGTGAGTTTGCCGTATTTCTCGAGTTTGGCCGTCAGAGTGTCAAGTAAATCAAGGGCCTGCCTATCCTGAATTCCATTAGGGGTCTTGATGGCGATAAGAGTGAATTCCTCGCTGCCGAATGTTTCGAGGAACTTCTCATACTGCCTGTATGCCTCGGTCGATTTGTCTATGCCCGTCTTAAGGGAAGGATCCGTTTCGAGATGCAATGCATAATAAGCCAGTACGACGCTTACCACGGCAACAAAGATCATTATTATTTTTCGCTGGTCTACCACAATGTCCAGCGGATTATGCTTCGAAAGATCAAGTTTGTCTTTTGCGCTCATTTTATTCGAAAATACCATTCTAAATTTGATGGGCCAATGAAGCCGTGGCCGACTGGATCATTCATCAGCGTCATGATTCTAAAAAGGCACAGCGTCTCAAAGTGTACAGGCAGTTTGGATTCAAGTAAATAGAAACCGGCGCAGTTCTACTAAAAACAC
>JBFXII010000182.1:0-6405 GCA_050176095.1 Desulfomonilaceae bacterium | reverse complement strand
CAAAGCACTCATGTGGCTAATTGACAGAAAAGACGAAAACACAAAAACCTGCGCCATTCCGACAGAACTTTAGAGAAGGACTATAGATGAACAAATATTAGATGTTTCTTGAAAAATAACATTTATCCATAATCACAAGGTTTTCGCATATTTGATTCTTCAGGCGTCTAGATCAGCAGTATAATTGAACTATTGGACGATGAGCGCTTGAAAAACTGCTGTCTCTGAAAAACAGGCGCATTAATGGCGTTAATTTCTGGGAATGATCGTCTGGATGAGCATGAGAAGACAAAAACAGGCATTCCCATATCTGATCTGGCGATGATTGTTCTAAATGGGTTGCTTGGCGCAGGGTATGTTAAAAAACTGTGGGACCTTAAAAGTTTCCCATATTATTGAATAACTTTTCCACTGGAAATAAACGAAATCCCTTGCCCTGATTTAGTACCCGCAGTGACAACTTCTATTATCGGTTCGTTAACCTTGGCCTCGGCTGACCACTTCACGAGGAAAAAGGCTCCAAATCCTCCTGAAGTGTCTGATTCACTAATGAAATATTGAGTGGATCCCAGGGGAGAGATTTTTACAGGGGAGGCTATCAGGTTTCTGAGAAATTTACCGGACGAGTCATGGTATCCCACTGATTCCAGCTTGATAGTCGCCGACGGGTTCGTATTTCTAACACTTAGGGTTGCAGCTAGCTGAAATTCTTGTCCGTAAGTTCCTACGTAAACATGTGAATAGACCGGAGCGTAAACTGTCTGACCTGACGATTTTGATAAATGCTCCGAGGCTGATGAAATTGAAGAAGCCGCAAAAATAATAATAAGCCCGGCCAAGAGAAACTTAAGAGAAGATGTTCCATACATTTTCGGCCCCCTTAAAATGATTATTCATCACAGAAACTTCTTTTGATTATAGCAAACAATTGGCAATGATTAGCAATTCAAGATAGAATTTGTTGCATAATTAATTCAAGATCCATCAAAATCATAACAGTCACAAAAGTTATCCACCTATCAAGACGAGGTTCTGCAAATGTCTGCGCAAGAAAACATAAAGAGGAAACTTACAGCGGTCTTACACGCCGATGTCAAGAGCTACAGCAAGATTATGAGCGCGGATGAAGAATCTACGGTAAAGATGCTGACATCCTACAAAAGAGATTTGTACAGGTTAACTGAGGGTTTTAACGGTAGGGTCGTGGACACTGCAGGCGATGGCTTTCTTCTTGAGTTTGCAAGCGTAGTGGACGCTTTGACCTGTGCGGTTCAACTTCAGGAAACTTTCAAGCTTAAGAATTTGGAGTTGCCTGAGGACCGCCGTTTGGAATTCCGTATGGGCATAAACATAGGGGACGTGATAGAGCAAGATGGGTTACTTTTCGGAAGCGGTGTAAACATAGCGGCTCGTCTGGAAGGATTGGCTGACCCGGGCGGAATATGTGTCTCCGGAGAGGCTTATGATCAGTTGAAGGGAAAGGTTGACCGGCAATTCGTGTCCATGGGGCCTCATTCAGTCAAGAACATTCCCGAGCCGGTCCGGGTTTACAAGGTCATGTTGGATCAGGAGCCCTCCTCAGCCGTTCCTGCCCTGCCCAAGCAAATCAAATCAGTTCGTCACGTTGTAATATTGCTCCTGGGATTGATCGTGGCGGCCATTTCAGCCTATTTTGTTTATTGGTTTCACGGCAATACATCCGGGACAGCGACGGTCACTCAACAGGATAGAAAGACAGTTGAGGCGCCCCATTCTCTGCCCTCCGCTCCGTCAATCGCTGTATTGCCCTTTGCGAACATGAGTGGTGATCCCGAACAGGATTACATAGGAGAAGGAATTACTGAAGAGATAATTACGAGCCTAGCCAAGATACCGGATTTATTTGTGATAGCCAGGAACTCTACCTTTGCGTACAAAGGCAAATCGGTAAACATTCCGGAGATAGGAAAGTCCTTGGGTGTTAATTATGTTCTGGAAGGTAGTGTGAAAAAATCTCAGGACAGAATGCGGGTGACCGCTCAGTTGATAGACGCGAGAACAGGGGGACATGTCTGGGCTGAGCGTTATGATAGGGATTTCAAGAATTTATTTGACCTCGAAGACGACATCACGAAGAAAATTACCTCCTCTCTTAAGGTCAAACTGGCGGCAAAATCTGTTGAGTCTGCGGACGCTGAGAAGAAACTGGAAACTAACCCGGAAGTCTTGGATCAGGTTATGAGAGCGAGCCACATGATGGCTTCCGAAGGTAAAGAATCAAACAAACGGGCTAGAAAACTCTTTGAACAGGCTCTGGAGGCTAACCCCAATTCTCAGCGGGCTTTAGCAGGTATGGCCAGAACATACCTTTCAGACTTGCAATCCGGATGGAGTTCCGCTAGGAAAGATGATTTAGAAAAGGCTGAAGAATATTTGAAAAAGTCCCTCGAAATCAATCCTTCATCAGATACTTCCCTGCTGATGCTCAGTCGTGTTTATGTGGCCAAAAGGGACTATGAAGGGGCCCTTGAATCAGCCAAGGCCGCTCTGGATTCCAATCCCAACAACGCTGATGGCTTGGCGTTGATAGGTCGAATTCAGACTTTTATGGGCAAATCTCAGGAGGCAATCCAAAGCATCAACAAAGCAATTCGTCTGAATCCCATGGCGCCGTCATGGTATTACACGTCGCTTGGACTGGCTCATATTGGGGATGAAAAATATGAAGAAGCTTTAGCTGATTTCACCAAAGCAAAACAGGTCAGTCAGCGAGACATATTTGCAAACATAGGTCTTATAGCCTCATTGGAATTAACCGGAGAAACAAGCAAGGCAAAAAACGTCCTGGACGACTTCCTTGTTAGTCATCCGAGATTCGCGATTGATGAGATCCCCAGACGCTTGCCCTACAAGAATCAACGCGATCTGGAGCGCATAATGAAGGCGTTAAAAGCTGCGGGGTTGTCTTAGAGCAGCTAGTGCGCCAACCCCGACGGATGTTGCGGTAAAACGTGTAAATTTCTTTTAGTTTGGGACCAGGGAAGGATGAAGTGATGTTTAAGATCGGAAATATGAATCCAACGGCAATTCTTTTTGTCCTAAGTCTGGATAAATTCAAACCCCAGGCGATTCAAATAAATCCACGCTACCCTGGCGTTAAATCGTAAGTTTTGTAACTCTTCTATTCCACCTTGAAAATCAAAATCCGTCAACACGGGATTTAGTTCCATTAGTTTGGTCTTTATAAGCTGGGAGACTTCCGGAGAATTGACGTCAGATGGAAAGATAAGAAATTCGATACTTACAACATCACCGGGATTAAGAGAATGTGAATGTATCAAGTCGAAATGTTCTATGCCGCTGCCGCTCATGCTTACATCCAGCAAATCGGCGACACATTCACCGTCTGGAGAAACGATGCGCAGAGCGTTAGGGACTCGCATCCTGAACCTCGGATACGATCTTTTTTCCTCAAAATTGTGATCGATTTGTTTCATCGAGTGGAATATCCCTACGCATTTGTCATGATATCGATTTTCAGGCTGATTCTATAGCGTCTTTCATTGCTGACAGCAATAGTGTAACATTTTCCCGTCTACTATTAAAGCCCATCAAACCAATTCGCCAAACTTTTCCTGCTAATGGTCCAAAGGCCCCGGCGATCTCAATGTTGTAGTTCTCCAAAAGATAGGAGCAGACAGACTTTCCGTCTATAGTATCCGGCACATATGCGGTTGTAAGGCTCGCAAGCCGGAATTCGCGTTCAACAAGGCACTCAATTCCCATGTCCATCAGACCGTCCCAAAGAAGTTGAGCATTTTGGTAGTGTCTTTCCCACCTTTTTTCAAGCCCTTCTTCGGCTATTATCGCCAGCGCTTCCCGCAGCGCGTAGTTCATGTTAATTGGCGCAGTATGATGGTAGGTGCGCTCTTTGCCCCAGTACTTACCTACCATTGTCATGTCAAGATACCAGTTGGGTATAATGGACTTTCTTCTATTTATCTTTTCCCAAGCTCGCGGCCCGATTGTAAGAGGCGATATTCCGGGAGGGCAGCTCAAGCATTTCTGACTGCCACTGTAAGCGATGTCCACATGCCATCTATCGAGGAAGACCGGGACGCCTCCCAGGCTGGTGACAGTATCGAGAAGTAATAAGCAGTCGAACTCGCGACATATCTTTCCTATCCCATCCATCGGTTGAAGAGCTCCGGTAGAAGTCTCACCATGGACTAAACCGAGTATAGATGGTCGATGCGCGTCAAGGGCCTCAGCTATATCAGCTTCGTCAAAAACTTCACCCCAAGGTTTTTTGATGCGCCTTACATCAGCGCCGTAACGACTTGCCATGTCGCACAGTCTCTCTCCAAAATATCCATTACACCCAATCAGCACGACATCTTGCGGTTCGACAATATTGGCGATGGCGGCTTCCATTGCAGCGCTACCTGTTCCACTAACCGGAATCGTAAAAGGATTATTTGTCTGCCAGACATAGCGGAGCAGTTCCTGATTCTCGTTCATCAGTTCGATGAATGAAGGATCCAGGTGTCCGACTTCATTCATTGCCAGGGCCAAACTAACCCGCGGGTGGTAATTGGAGGGCCCTGGGCCAAATAGCATACGTGGGGGCATGTTCAACCGGTTTACGTCTATGCGACGGGTATCGTCGGCAGGCGGAAATCGAAAATCCATTTTGGTTCTTCCTCTGTTAAATTGATTCCTACTTTATGGCTCTTGACGTATTGGTTTAAACGGCTACCTCCATGAAACACCGGGAGTCCTCCTGGATGGGATTCGCTTGTACTGGTATTTTGGATAACCTATCATGAGCGCTCCAAAACTCTGGTTTCCATCCGGTAGTTCAAGGGCGTCCTTCATGGGTTGAAACAGAGTAGCAGCCGCGTTGAAATAGCCCGCCCAGCACGCTCCGAGTCCTAGAGAATAGGCATAAAGTTCCATATATGTCAGAGCAATAACACAGGCCGCCTGCGAGGGCGCAACGTCAGCAGGCGCATGAGCGATTACGAGATTCGGGGCTCCACGAAGTATTCTATCTTTACCACGCTCCCATGCCGATATCACAAGATCAAAATGCATCATTGATGCAACTTGAGGAGCGTTTTTAACCATGTAACGCATCCAGTCTACAGTTATTGAAGCAAGCTTGTCCAGTTCGGACCTGGTTTCGTAAATTCTCCAGCTAACCGGCTGAGAATTGTGTCCCGATGGAGCGTATCGCGCTAGATCAACTAGTTTTTCCAGCATATCTCGATCGACAGGTTTGGCTTTGTAAGTCCTTATTGATCGGCGAGACTTCATTATCAATTCAAGCTGACTAGCGGAGGGTAATTCCGCTCGAATTATTTCCTGACAATCAGAGGGGGCCAAAAAGTTTAAAGACAGCGCTCCATGGGGACAGACGGCGACACAATGACCACATTTTATACAAAGGTTTTCGGCCCCGCCTATGGGGGCCGGGAACGATTCCGGCGTCTTAATTTCAATTAAACAGGCCGGACACTCAGACACGCATATTGCGTCTTTCTTGCATTTTGACTCATCTACTGAGAAAAGCGCCATAATGATACTCCTGTAGAAAGATTAACAACAAATTTCAGCTTCCAGCAACAATTTAACAAGATTTGCCGAGGAATACTCTCCACCGGTTATAGCGTCAAAAACGCTTTCCCCGCCAAACAATTCCACGACTATCTGTTTAGGTTCCATACCCTGCGCTCCAAGTTCTTTTGCCTTTAGGGAGAGGTTTTCATATTTTCTGACGAATTGGCTCAATGTTTTTCTTCCATCTCTTCTTATTGTTCTCAAAGACGTCAACAGAGTGAATTCACTGGTGGCTTTTGAGAGAAGAGTCTTCATGGAATTGAGCATATCGGTCAGGTTATTTTCAGGACCTGCAACCGCAAGATTATTGCCGATGAAGAGATCTCCGGAAAACACCCACCCACGTCTTTTTTCCACAAGGCTTATGTGGCCGGGGCAATGCCCAGGCGTTTCAACGACTTCAAATGAAAATCGATGGGTCTCAATAAAGTCAGGACAAACTACAGGATTGGAGCCTTCCGGCGATCCCCATACCTTTTCCCTGTAATGAGGCACTTTGGGAGGCTTTTTTATAAATTCCAACGATGATTCGTGCGCAAAGGTTCGAACATTTCTTCTGTGTTCCAGCAATCTGTTAGCGCCAACATGATCTTCATGATAATGTGTGTTTATGACACGTGAAATTGTCTTGTCACTTAAAAACCCCAGCAATTCTTCCGCCGTATGTATACAGCCGGTATCTATGAGTATGTCATCAACCAGGTACGCTGAGACCCAGAACAAAGACTGGCCGTTTATTTCACGACTTAACTTTATCTGAGTAATCCCTTCGAAATCGGTTATTTCTATCATCGATTTTTCCCA
>JBFXII010000181.1:0-6487 GCA_050176095.1 Desulfomonilaceae bacterium | reverse complement strand
ACAACCTGTCCGTATCGAACATTTCCCTCACAAGAGGACTCAACGTCTTTTTCAACCATAAAGCCGACGGAATTAAAAAGCCACGCTTTTTCCTGTTGAGAATCTCTGCAGGAAGTTTTTTACGGAGCGCTCTTTTCAGGAGGTACTTTCGTTTGAATCGCCTGATCTTCATTTCCGGAGGAAGCCCGAAAACGAATTCGACAACCTTGCGGTCCAGAAAAGGAGCCCTGACCTCTAAAGAGTTCATCATGGAACATCGATCGACTTTGACAAGAATGTAATCGAGCAAATATTGCTTTGTCAACAGGTAAAAAACCTTGTTCAAAGGAATGCCTGAGTCAAAACCGTTGTAAGTCCGGTTGGTTGTTGAATAAAGATCATTCGGGTTGTCTATTATGTGTGGCGGGTCGCTCCATATCTCCCTCTGAAGGTCATCAGAAATAGCTCCAAGCCAGATCTGTGTTCGGAGCCATTCGGGAGTATAAACCCCTGAGAAGAACTTCTCGGTGACATGACGTGGACTCACATATCCCGAAGATATCGGCAAGCGCCGGCAAAACGGCTCGACAATCTTTTTTCGTAAAAACTCGGGTAATTTGAGATAGTAATTTGAAAGGATGAATGCAGAGTAATATTCATATCCTGCGAAGAGCTCGTCTCCACCGTCTCCGCCAAGCGCTACCGTGACGTCACGCCTCGTGATCTGAGACAGCAGATAGGTGGGCACTATAGACGGGTCTGACATAGGTTCATCCTGCATCGACACGATTGACGGCAAGAGAGCCCCGGCTTCCATGGCGCTCAGTATCTGTTCGTGATGGTCTGTCCCAAAATGGTTGGCTACAAGTCTTGCATAACTTGACTCATCGTAGCTAGGCTCCGTGAAACCAATGCTGAAGGTTTTTATGGTTCGGGGGTCGACTTCTTCAGCCATCAGGGCAACCACGGCGGACGAGTCTATTCCTCCACTAAGAAACACACCTAACGGAACGTCACTGATGAGACGCTTTCTCACGGCGTCCTTTAACAATTTGACAGTATGCTCGCATGCTTCTGTTTCCGAACATGGCGCCGTAGTGTGTGGAACAGGCAGGTCCCAAAACTGCGAGATAGCAATATTGTCTGCGCAAAAAGTAAGCGAATGCCCGGGTTTAAGCTTGTAAACATCCCTAAATATTGTGTAGGGTGTTGGGACATATTCATAGGCCAAAAATCTGGCGATCTGTTCTCTGTCGATTCTGAGGCTCAGGAAAGGAAGTCGTCTGAAAGCTATGAGTTCGGAGGCAAAAGCGAATACGCCATTTTGAAAGGTATAGTAGAACGGCTTTTTCCCCATCCTGTCTCTTGCCGCAAACAGGCAACTGGTCCTGGAATCCCAGATAGCAAAAGCAAACATTCCTTCGAATTTGTCCAGACAGTCAGGCCCCCATGTCAAATATGAGCAAAGAAGAACTTCCGTATCCGACCTCGTCTTGAAGGGAACACCAATTTCCTCAAGTTCGGCTCTTATATCCGGGAAATTGTAGATTTCACCGTTGAACACTATGGTCGCTGATCCATCATAAGAACACATTGGCTGAGAGCCTGTTTCCAGGTCGATGATGCTCAGCCGCCTATGTCCCAAGGCAACGGCGTCGTTTATCCACAAGCCACTCCCATCCGGGCCCCGTTTGTACAAGGCGTCGGTCATGGATTCGAGCCAGCCTCGCTGATGTTCATGGCTACCGGGGGCGTTTAGAAATCCAGCTATTCCACACAATTTCTTTCACCGAAGTTCTTGGACTTCATGCTAGACAATCATTGAACGAAGTTTTTCCGCCATCTTCTCATTACCGAAGAAATCGCCACGTGAGATCTGAGCCTGATAGTAGTCAAGCCTGCTTTCGAAATCTTGGAAAGTTTTCAGATCAGGATTCACCTTGGCCGAATAATCTCCATAACCCAGGTACTTGATCATGAAAGCATTAATGTGCTGCTCGTACGCCAGGCGTATGGGAAAGCACAGGACCGGCTTCCCATAATACAAGGATTCGGAAATAACATTGTGCCCTCCATTTACTATAGCGTACCGGCAACTGGAAAGATCTTCCAGGAATCCTTCCACACTATTGGCCTTGAATTCGAGATTTTCTTGAGAGGCTTTGGCCCCAAAGCCGTATATCCTGAAGCGGCCGGGTAACTTTTTTAAAATTTCCAACAAGGGAAGGAAGGATGGGGAAGTCTGATAAACAAGGACATGATCGGCATTGGAACTGGAGAATTGATGGACAACAGGACGCAACACAGAAGGGGTGATCGATGTCCTTTGCGGGTCCTTGGGAGTCAGTGAAAAGAAGGAAGTGACGATATACTTATCAGCGTTGCTGTACATTAGCTTCAGAGGCACAGTGAGCAACAACCTGCCTATATACCCACCAGGATCAACAGGCCATTTACATTCGGTCAATATATGCTGATGGTCAACGCTTACACATGGAATTCCCAGTCGAGTAGCGGCTAATGGCGTAAAATATTCATAGTTTGAAAGAGCAAACTCCGGAGAAAAATCCCGGATCACACTCTCGACATAGTCAATCACCGATTTCTTCCTGAAAAGAAGTTTCGCGCCATTTGAAATCGTTTTGTGTAGATCAACCTGGTTATTGGAGTAATATGTGGATAACATTGGTATTTCCACAGTATCATAACCAAGCTTGGCTATTTGTGTGACCTTTCCGCCCCCAAGAAAGAGAAATGTGTGTTCGGGTAGTAGCGACGCCACTATAGAGGAAAAGGTAATATGCCCCATTGCATCGCCCATCACACCGAATACTATTCTGGCCACTTGAAGTTGATTCCTTTAATGTTTCAAGCCAACTAAAACCACGACAGATTAATTGTAACGCGCTGTGTTGTCAATGTAACGCGCTGGCTCAAGAAAGAGTTTTCAAACTAAGAGTTTGATTATAGGGTATTTTTATGACCTGAGGCAAAAATGGCGCCAGGTATTGAGGCCGAGGCCGGAAAAAAATGTTCCAAAATAAAACATTTTTGTTCCAATAGCTCAATTTTAATGTTTCAAAGTGAAACAAAGTTGGATATACTCTTTTTAGCTAGACATGTATTCGTTCTCACAATGCTAAAATGTTGTTGAATCTTTGAAAAAACTGAACAGCAAATTAGCAGTCGCAACGGTGGGAATTACAATGAGGCCGTCGATGAATCTGAGGCAGTCCATAGGTCAGCTCTTTTCGGGTTTGGCTGAAGTCCCCGGTGAGGAAACGTCTCCTATTCGTTATACGATAATGAGAAGGAACATGACGATTCTCATGTTGCTGATCACACTTGTTCCTTTATCTCTCATGACGGTCATCAATTATTATGAATACCGCTCGGTATTAAAAGATGAGATTGTGACACCCCAAAAGGTGTTGGTTAACAAGGCCAAACACTCCATTGAGCTATTTCTTGCCAATCGGCTTGCTACTGTAAATTTTATTGCATCGGCGTATTCCTATGATGAGTTGGCCGATGAAGCCAATCTGAACAGGATCTTTCGAGTTTTGAAGAGGGAATTTGAAGGATTTGTGGATCTTGGCCTTATAGACTCTGATGGGATACAGGTTAGTTATGCCGGTCCGTACAAATTACAGGGGAAGGACTATTCCGAGCAGAGTTGGTTTGAGCAAGTTCGGGTAAACGGGACTTACGTAAGCGATGTGTTCAAGGGATACCGGCGATTTCCTCACATAGCTTTGGCTGTCCAGACGATGCCATCCACGGGTAAGTCGTGGATTGTCCGGGCGACGATAAACACCGGTAAGCTTGATGAACTTATTGCCTCCATGGGGCTTGACGCCGAAAGTGACGCCTTTTTGGTCAACAAGGAGGGTGTGCTTCAGACGAATTCGAAATACTACGGCCAAGCGCTTGACCAATGCCCATGCATTCCCTCGGTAAGCTATGAACCGACAGTGCTGGAAAGAGTGGATCCTTCCGGACGAGAAATAATTCTCACTTATGCCTATTTCCCTACCACTGATTTCATTTTAATGCTCATAAAGCCTCAGGCGCAGGTCATGCGGGCATGGTACTCGCTAAAAGGTGATCTTCTCCTGGTATTCCTACTTAGTGTGGGTCTCATAGTAGCGGTGGTTTTACGATTGACCAAGACCATGTTTCAACGAATGAAGGAGGCTGACGACAAGCGGGCGCTAGCTTTGAGGGAAATGGAGCACAACCACAAGTTATCTTCAATAGGTCGACTGGCTGCAGGTGTGGCCCATGAGATCAACAATCCATTGGCGGTCATCAACGAAAAGGCCGGTCTCATGAAGGATCTAATTGAATTTACACCGAATTTTCCCGAGAAGGAACGTTTCATGGCTCCGGTAGGGGCGATAATAGGTTCCGTTGAGAGATGCAGGACGATAACTCATCGCTTGCTTGGTTTTGCACGAAGAATGGATGTCGAGATACAGGTCCTGGACGTTAACGACGTAATACGTGAGACACTCGGGTTTCTTGAGAAAGAGGCTCTTTACAGAAACATCAAGGTAAATCTGAACTTGGGTAAGGAATTACCGAAGATTGAATCGGACAGGGGCCAGTTACAGCAGGTTTTTCTGAATATTCTGAATAATGCCCTGCAGGCGATGGATGATGGTGGGACCGTTTCGTTAGCCACATTTGAAAGAGACGAGAATTTCATAGGGGTAACTATTCAGGATACCGGTCATGGGATGTCTGAAGAGACCTTGAAGCACGTTTTCGAGCCATTTTTTACGACCAAGGCTGCGGGCAAGGGAACTGGGTTGGGTCTATCGATCACCTATGGGTTGGTAAAGAAGCTTGGTGGTGATGTTGACGTTCAAAGCAAGATTGGCAAGGGGACGAGGTTCACCGTTTACTTACCTAAAAAACATAACATGACACAGGGGAACAACAATGGGTAGCCTAAAGGTAATGCTTGTAGACGATGAACAGGAATTTGCCATAACCCTCGCAGAGAGACTCCGAATGAGGGGCATAGAAACCATTACCGCTTTTGATGGTGAAGAGGCGTTGAAGCTGCTTGTTGGGGATAAACCTGATGTAGTTGTGCTTGACATAATGATGCCTGGAATGAGCGGTCTTCAGGTTCTTGGAAAGATTGCTGAAATACATCCGGGGATTCCGGTTATTCTCTTGACCGGTATAGGCTCAACCACTGAGGGTATAGCTGGAATGAAAATAGGAGCGCATGACTATTTGATGAAACCCCTTCAGATCGAGGAGTTGATCGACAAGATCCGAGCTGCGGTCAAAAAATAGCTACGCTATGAAATAGAGGGACTTAAAGTGAAAGAAACTTTGTTCATGGGTCGGATAACGGCTACAGTTACTCACGAGATAAAAAATGTCCTGGCGATAATAAGGGAATCCGGTGGACTCATGGAAGATTTCCTTAACATGGTCGAAGGTGACAGTTTCAAATACAAGGACAGGTTTCACAGGATCATTTCCAACATTGAGGATCAGATTGTTCGGGGTGATGCAATATCTACTCTTCTCAACAGGTTTGCTCATAGCCCCGATAGTGATATCGCCTCTGAAAATGTTCCGGACCTGCTTGATCAGATGATCGTGCTGAGCTCCAGGCTCGCAAAAGCTAAGGAAATCGTTTTCAAATCAGGCAAGGATTCCGGAGTTATCCTGATTTCGTCTGATCCGATAAGAATTAGAATGCTGATTTTTCAGGCTATGGATGTCCTGATGAATTATTGCAAACCTGGTCAAACGATTCTGGTTAATTCAAAGATAAATGATAGCAAATTGATAACTATTGAATTTGCTGTTGATTCCAAGATCGAAGTCCTTCAAGAGTTTGAACAGATTATTTTGTCCGATCAATGGAAGGATCTTGTATCTACGGTGGAAAGTCTAGATTCAAAGGCATTTATCAATCCTGAAAACGGGACACTTCGTCTTGAGCTAAGGAGTAACGATGCTCGGTAAGTGTAAGGCGCACTCCTTGAGACGAGAGATCTCAATGCGTCCATGTCCAATAAACCTAGTTTTTAGTAAAGTCTCAAAAAAGCGCAAAGACGGATGGAAATGCGGAACTTAAAGTCTTTGGGAGGATTGTTATGAAGGAATTCAAGGTCCTTATGGTTGATGATGAAGAGGAGTTCGTTCGAACGTTGGATGAGCGCGTGAAAATGCGCAACCTGGATTCGAACGTTGCATTGAGCGGTGAAGAGGCGCTCGATATTCTGGCCAAAGATGCTCCGGACGTAATGTTGCTCGATCTGAAAATGCCAGGAATGGACGGGATGGAAGTCCTGAGGAGAGCTAGAGAAGCTTATCCCGGTGTTCAGGTTGTAATGTTGACAGGACACGGCTCAGAAAAAGACGAGGCTGAAGCGCGGGGTCTGGGTGTCTTTGAGTACCTCAGGAAACCGGTTCCGATTGAGAAACTCATGAAGGTCTTAAAATCCGCCTATGAGAAAAAACTTCAGGATTCGAT
>JBFXII010000180.1:0-6554 GCA_050176095.1 Desulfomonilaceae bacterium | reverse complement strand
TTTTACCTCAGCGGCAAAGAAATGTTTGACCTAGATAGGAAATTTAAGGGATTGACCAAACCTGGTCGGAGATGCATTTCAGAAGTTATGCCTGAAAACCCGTTTTCCCGTTGGATCTTGTCAGCTGCCAAAAAACTTTATCAAAAAATAGGGCGATTCTTTTTTGTGTCAGAAAGTTATAGAAGTTTAAATAAGCAATTTAGAAGAATATTACTACAGGAGGCCAAGCAAATGATCAGAATGACGTTTACCAATCAAAAATGTAATAATTCATCAAACCTCCAGAATAAAACATCATTTATAATCATCATATCTTCAATCTTCATTTTGGCTGGCAGTGTCTTTGCTCCCGTATATTGTCAACAAACCAGGGAACAGTGTTATGACTGTTGTGCAGAATCAGGCTATGATGATTACTATACTGAACAGTGCAGACTGAAATGCTTTAGAAATACTGATCACTGTGTTTCAAAGAAGGCTAAACAAACTACCGCCACAGCCAAACCGACCCCTGATGTTGCAAAACCTGAAAAGCCAAAGCCTGCGGAACAGCAAACAGTGTCTACTCGTGAGCAACCGGCGCGTCCACAACCCAGAAGAGCCGAATTCGTTTGGCCCAATCCACTCAATCTGGTTCCCGGAAGAGAAATTGACGCTGCGAGCCAAATTCTTGCCCTTAACGGAGTCGTTCCTCAACACCCCAATTATGCTCAAGCCTTGCGAGCTGTTGAAGCTCTTCTAATTGATTTTGGGCGTAATAATCCTGCTGGAGGAGCTTTACCGACTGCTCAATTAGAGAGGCTTGTTGGCCAGTTTAGATAGTTTATTTTCACCAAGTATCCAAGAGAAAACGATTTGTTGAAAGAATGATCATCAGGCCTTACAAATATTGCTTTGTAACGATATTGTTACTGCTGTTTTTCGTGATGAACCATCCCGCTAGCGTTTGCGCCGGCGTAAAATTGGAGCCGCAGTCGAACGCAGAACCTGTCAAAGACTCGAAACTTTACTCTGAGTGGTGGGGGGAGAAACCCAACGCAGGGAACATGGTAGACTGCAAGGGGAAGGCTAAATGTGTTTCTTGCCATTTGAACAACTCCAAGATGGATCCAGTTCATGCTTTTGCTTGCGACAAATGTCATGGTGGAGACGTCTTGGCTGAAGACAAGGATAAAGCCCATAAGGGATTGATTAAAGATCCTGGCTCTTTAGACTCTGTTGATCGGACTTGCGGAAAATGCCATGCCGAAATAGCCCAAAAGGTTAAAATGTCACCAATGGCCATTTCCCCAAGAATGATTAATCAAACGCTGTTTGCATTTGGACAAAAAGAGTGCCTCAGACCCGTCTACGGAACTGTAGATTGCGAGGGTATAAAAGAACTACCTGATCCTTCTTCATTTATGAAAAGTATATCCCAAACAGACAATACTTCGGACCTTTCGGGAAACCTTAAGCAATTTGACATTGCGGAACTTACCAGAAATCTGGGGGCTGATTTACTTCGAAGATCATGTTTACGCTGTCACTTAAATACCGAAGGATCGCAACGCGTTGGGGAGAGCCGAGGGAAAGGTTGCTCGGCATGTCATGTGGCGTACTCGAACACGACTGTTGGACGACCCAGCTTTCATGCTATCGTCAGAAATGTGGGAGTTACCGCATGTCTTAAGTGTCACAACTCTAATCACGTGGGTTCCGATTTTGTGGGACTTTTTGAAAAAGATCACAACCGCGGATTTAAATCCCCTGTAATTTCAGGACACCAGGCTCAGACTATTTATGGCTCCGAGCAGCACCGATTAATTCCAGATGCTCACTACAGAGCAGGAATGAGTTGTGTTGACTGTCATGTTCTCGAGGAAATCCACGGAACGGGCAAACCTATCGAAAATCTTTCTAAAAATATTACCATTTCATGCAAGGGGTGCCATCTGTCACGCAATCACTCTAAATTGTTCACGGATTCCAATGGCAAAGCTGTATTGCTTGGAAATCGTGAGAGGAATGTTCCGGTATGGTCCTCAAACATCGTTTCTCACAACATCAAGTCCCATAGGGATAAACTGTCTTGTTCATCATGTCACGCCGCATGGTCTTTCCAGGATTATGGCTTTCATTTGATGCTGGATGAAAGAAATGAGTATTGGAAATGGTCTATCAATGCATCCCAAAATGACCCTCAAGTTCAGAATCTGCTTAAATACTACACAGGAGATTATGCTGAACTAATTCCTCCCAAGGCAGGACGTCAGCCTAATCTTCCTGAAGACAAATGGCGCATTCCTGAGTCTTTTGATTGGTTATCCAAGGAATCTCGAACGGGAATCTGGTATCGAGGCTGGACGCTTAGGCGTTGGTCCAATCCACCCCTGGGATTAGACTCCGCTGGCTCAGTAAGAATATTGCGGCCTATGTGGCAGTATGTCATTTCATATGTAAACCGCAACGACAATGTCGTTTTGGATAGAAGCATTCCCGTCACCGGCTCCGGGGTTCCGGCGCTTATCGTCAACCCTTACACTCCTCATACAACTTCGAGGATGGGAAGGGCTTGCTATGATTGCCATGGCAGTTATAAGGCCGTAGGTATGGGAGAGACCCTGAAAGGATTGCAAGATAAATCCTTGCATCCGCTGATTCAACAGGAAGATCAGATTCCTAAGATGAAATTCAGATGGGACACTTTTACAGACCAAGGCGGAACTCATTTACAGCATAGTCTCTACCCCAAACCTGCTGGCCCACTAGATAGAAAGACTCTGGAAACACTTCTAAATCCATCGTCGAAACTCAAAGCCGCATGGTCTAATTTAATGCTCGGAAGAGATAAGATGAACTCTGAACTCAAGGACGGATTTAAACATTAGAACTTACAACTCGCTTGACTGTTGCGATAACCAAATATAAAGTCCAATAGATAAGGCTTGGCGTGAATGATTTATAAATGTAGAGGCATAGCGTGAAAATAACCCCAGAACAGGTTGATTATGTAGCGGTCCTTGGAAGACTGTATCTGACTGAGCAAGAAAAAAACAAATATCTAAACCAATTAGACGACATTTTAAGATACATGGAAACATTGGATTCCGTATGCACGGATGACGTCGAACCAATGGCAAGTCCCGTAGAATTGTTCAACCCTTTCAGAGAGGATGTAGTAAAACCCTCACTCCCAATGGAACAGGCGCTTGCCAATGCTCCCGCTGTTGATGGAACATCCTTTAAGGTCCCAAAGATATTAGACTAGTTTTTTAATCAATAACCAAGATTCGAGAAAAGGAGAATCTCTTGTCCGACCTTTTCAACAAATCCGCGCATGAACTGATTGGCTTATTGAGAAATAGGCAAACCTCTTCTGTAGAAATAACACGGGCCTTTTTAGACAGAGCAAGAATTTGTGAACCCCAGATAAAGGCTTTTGTAACAATTGATGAAGAAAAGGCCATTGAAGCGGCTCGTGGAGCTGATAGCTTGATTGACCGTGGAGAGTCAAAAACGCTCACTGGACTACCTATAGTGATCAAAGACAACATGTGTCTCAAAGGTAGACGCACCAGTTGTGGCTCTAAGATATTGGAAAATTTTAGACCGCCTTATAATGCCACTGTTGTTGAAAAAATAATTGGCGAAGGGATGGTCATTCTCGGAAGCGCCAACATGGATGAGTTTGCCATGGGATCCTCCACGGAAAACTCATATTGGGGGGCTACCCGAAATCCATGGAGTCTTGATCGGACTCCTGGTGGTTCGAGCGGGGGCTCGGCGGCTTCAGTGTCTGCATGCGAAACCCCCATTTCTCTAGGTTCAGACACCGGTGGCTCAATCAGGCTCCCAGCGTCATACTGCGGTGTCACAGGAATGAAACCAAGTTATGGGGCAGTTTCCAGGTACGGCTTGGTAGCTTATGCGTCAAGCCTGGATCAGATTGGCCCATTTGCTCGGGATACCGAAGACTTGGCGTTAATGCTAAATCTCATCTGTGGTCATGACCCCTTGGATTCCACATCTGCGCCCATTCAATACCCCGACTTCACAACTTTCTTGAACAAACCCATAAAAGGAATGACTATTGGCGCTCCTTCGCAATTCCTAGATAAAATAGAAGACAAGGACGTTGAGAGAACTTTGTCCGAGGCGAAAACGGTATTTGAAAAATTGGGCGCCAAATTTGTAGAACTTTCCCTACCCCACTTGGATTACGGGATCGCAGCTTACTATGTCATTGCTCCTTGTGAAGCCTCATCCAATCTGGCTCGTTACGATGGCGTAAAATATGGATACAGGGCTGATAACGTTGATGGAATGATCGACATGTATTGTAGGACACGTGCGTCAGGGTTCGGAGCAGAAGTAAAAAGACGGATAATGCTCGGCACATACGCTCTGTCGTCAGGTTATTATGACGCATACTATTTGAAAGCTGCCAAGATACGAACACTAATTACTAACGATTTTAAAAAAGCTTTCGAATCGTGTGACGCCATCTTCTGTCCAACAGCGCCATCTCCAGCTTTCAGATTGGGCGAGAAAATTGATGACCCTATGCAGATGTACCTGACAGATGTCTTCACCATACCGGTGAACATGGCAGGTTTACCGGGAATATCTATACCCGCAGGCTTTTCTTCGGACGGCCTTCCGATAGGTCTCCAACTAATCGCCGCCCACTTTCAAGAACCTAAAATCATTCAACTCGCGTCTGCTTTTCAAAATGAGACTGTTCATCACCATGCAAGGCCTAAAATATAGTTTTATTTGAGGGGATTATGGAATACGAAGCTGTCATAGGATTAGAGATTCACGCTCAGTTGCTTACCGATTCAAAGGCTTTCTGCTCTTGCACAACGAAATTTGGGGCTCAGCCCAATATGAATACCTGCCCCGTCTGTCAAGGTATGCCCGGGACTTTGCCTGTCTTCAACAAAAAGGCCTTGGAATTTACTATTAAAATGGCCTTGGCCTGCAATTGCGCCATCAACGAATTCAGTAGATTCGCTCGAAAAAATTATTATTACCCTGATCTCCCCAAGAACTATCAAATTTCACAGTATGAGCTTCCGATATCCGAACATGGCTGGGTAATGGTCGAAACGGAAGACGGCCCCAGGAAAATCGGCATAACTAGAATCCACATGGAAGAGGATGCAGGCAAACTAATTCATGATGAACATAGGCCTGTTTCTTATGTTGATTTGAACCGCACGGGAGTGCCATTGATAGAAATAGTCTCAGAGCCAGACATGAGAACTCCGGAAGAGGCGGCAAGTTATCTCAAGACTCTGCACTCGATACTGGTATACCTCCGCATTTGCGACGGTAATATGGAGGAGGGGAGTTTTAGGTGTGACGCTAATGTGTCAGTGCGTCCAGTAGGTTCATCTAAACTTGGCGTAAAAACTGAACTTAAGAACATGAATTCATTTAGAAATGTTCAGAGGGGTCTTCAGCACGAAATAGATCGTCACACCGAAATAATTAGAGAGGGTGGCACAATCATCCAGGAAACCAGACTCTTTGATCCGAGCACTGGAGCCACCGTTTCAATGAGAAGCAAGGAACAGGCCCATGATTACAGATATTTTCCGGATCCAGATCTCTTACCGTTAAGGGTTTCAAAGGAATGGATCGAAGAAATCAGATCAACCTTGCCTGAATTACCGGCTGAGAAAAAAGAACGTTTCATAAATGAATTTGGAATCCCAAATTATGATGCCGGGGTGCTTACCGCCTCACGAGAACTGGCCGAATACTTTGAGGATGTGGTCAGAGAATTCAACAATCCAAAATCTGTAAGCAATTGGATAATGACTGAATTCATGAGAGCCATGAAAGCTGATGATCGCCCGATTAGCTCGATTCTTGTCAAGCCTGGCCAGTTGTCTTCATTATTGAAGATGATCGATGATGGTAGAATTTCGGGAAAGATTGCCAAATCAGTCTTTGATGCAATGTGGGAAACTGGAAAATCACCAGAATCTATCGTTCAGGAAAAAGGTCTGTTACAGGTATCTGATAGCAGTGAGTTAGAATCGCTAATAACGAAGGTTCTTGAAGGTAATCCAAGTGAAGTCGGAAAATATCTTTCGGGCAAAACCCAATTGATGGGATTTTTTGTTGGACAAGTTATGAAGGCGTCGAAAGGGAAGGCTAATCCTGGAATGGTTAATGAAATTTTGACAAAAAAATTAGCCGAAATTTCGGAAAAATAGATTCTAATGGACGGTTTGGTCAGTTATCCTTATTAGGCTGAGATTTTTTTTGCGGCTTTGCCGATTTCTTGGAAGCAGGGCCCTTTTTGGAATCTTTGCTTTCATCCCGCGTTTGAGGCTCGGACTCTATTAGTGCTTTCTTGCTGAGCTGACTATCCATAGCTTTCCAGGTGGCAGCAAATTCTCCTGCCTGCTCCTGCATGAAATCTAAGGTTTTCCTGGCTGCAAGGAAGTTATCCAGTAATTTAAGCTCATCTACCAAATCCACTTTCCATTTTCCTTTGGAATCTGATCGGATGAGCCGAACTGTCTTGTTGACTCCTTTGAGAGTTCTCACATCTA
>JBFXII010000179.1:0-6574 GCA_050176095.1 Desulfomonilaceae bacterium | reverse complement strand
AATCCCGATCTTCCAAACACCATCACGCGTTGTAATCTCCGCTCCAGCCTTAATGCCGGGTCTAAACTGATCCCCAACAAGAAACTGATAGCCGTTTATCTTAAGCCGAAGATCATATTCTCTGTTTAAAAGGGCCTGAGAATAGCCGGCTTCAAAGTCGTAAGATCCGCCTCCGCCTTTAACTGAATCGATCGCATTGAAAGTCGGGAACAAACTGCCACGCGAATCATAATTGCCAAAAGTGTTGGAATAATAGTTTGCGTTCAGATCCACCATCGAATCTCCGGGACCGTTTGCGGCCAACTGCAGTCCAAAGCCTCCCGCGCTATACCAGTTCCCAACAAGACGAGTGGTGTCATAAAATCCGTTGACCCCAATTAACAGGGTCATTTCCTACCAATTTCCTGTATCCGCCACCTATTGACAGATCGGTTCTGGATGCAGATCCTGGAGGACCCTGACTCCAGAAGTTGTCAAGGAACGGAACCGCTATGGTGGATTTGTAATTGAGGTATTCAGCATGCATCTCGGCGAAAACATAATTGTTGTTGAACATTTCGAATGGCTTCACATAATCCACGATCCACCGCGTCTGCCTCAAATTGCTCCCAAAAGTGTACAGAAACGCAAATTCAAGATTAGGTATTTGAAGGAGCTGATCACGAATCCAATCACTAGAAAATGGGATGACACTAGATCCCCCTCCGAACTGCGGTCCGGATGTGCCGGGTTGAGCCAGTGGTCTGGATGGCGATAGGTCGAATCCCTGCTGATTTTCGGATGACAGTCTTGGCTTTATTAGTTGCTGAGCAAACAAGTTTTCAGAAGCAAATGAGACCAGTAGAACAAGAACAAGACAGAACAAAATCTTCTCAAAAAAGTGGACACAACCACCTTTGCGGTTAGATTCAATACCAAACCACATAGCTCCTCCCTAACAATTGTAAAACACCCAATTGTACCATCTATAAAAGCACCTTCCAAGAATGTGTCAAGAGAATAAATTGATTCTGGAATCAAATGTTGAGGATTGCCTACAATGCTTCGGTGATTAAACTGTTATCTAGAAATAAAATTGTTTTATTCAGTCCGGAGGTCGAAATGGCGACATGTATACCACTAGAGAAAGAGATGTTACCAAACAGAATTCCCGTTCAATATACGCAGGGACATTTGGATTTTGACAAGGCGAGAAAAATTGCTGAGGAGAAAGCCAATGAGCATTTCGAAAATCCAATGCTGATGGCATGGATTGATTCAAAAACAGGAAAATTCAGCCCAAATATAGTGTGCTGTCAGGAGAGCAAACCCTCTTGGCTGGTCTATGCCGAGAACAGGGGCGGGGATCTATCAATAGATATTAACGAGTTGGAATATGTTTTTGTTTACAGGCGCGGCTGAAAAAGTCTTTCGGCGCCGTACGTTCAAGAAACTGGTTTCATCCAAAACTACTAAAGTTCCTTGGTAATTTTGGCTTTTGGAGACCTGAGGCATCCTTGCCAAAGCATTGCGTTCGTCTCTTTATCTACTGAGGCCTTCATCCATTTCTCACTTTTAAACCTGAGGATCAGCAGTCCACACATTATGATCATGGACGCGGTCATAGACCACCAAATACCACTGGCGCTGGAGCGCAAGAGATAAATTACGGAAAGTATTAGTGGTATTCTTATCAACCACATACCTGCAAATATTATCCTCATGGTTCCGAAAGTGTCACCTGCCCCCTGAAGCGCTCCTGAGAGAGAAATGCCTATGGCCATAAAAGGCATGCCCAGCATATTGATTCTAAGATACCGGGTCATTTCCTCATAAACTGATTGGTCATCGGTTATCCAGCGTGAAACGTCCGGAGCGAATATGAACATGAGTGTCGCTGGTATTATGATTATGGCGAAGCACAGGGTGGCAGTAGCTCTAGCTCCCTTTTTAGCGCCTTGAGGGTCACCAGCTCCCAGCCTGTTACCTGTGATCACCGCAGCTGCCATGTTCAGGGCAAAAACAGGTAGGAATATTATTGCCTCTATTCGGACACCGGCGGTCATAGCTGCTAAAGCGGTTATTTCTCCATGCTGAAGTCTGGTCACGAGAAAATAAACTACCAATGTTCCTGCGTTCCAGGCAGTTTGCTGAAGCGCGCTCGGAATGCCAAGTTTCAGCAGGTTCTTCAAGCAACTCAATATTGGTCTGCTGAGGCTTGAGAGCCTTATTCTATATTCCCCTCGAAGTATTTGAAACATATTCAGAACCATACCCAGTGTGGTTCCTATTGCGGTAGCCCAGGCTATGCCAGCAAAACCAAGCGCGGGTATCGGTCCTAAACCGAAACCAAGGACAAAATCACCAATAACATTAGTTAGTGAAGCCAGGCAGCTGTTAACCATAGCCATAATAACACGGCCGGATGAACGTAGAATTCCGCCTGAGATAATCATCAAGTACGTAGGTATCAACACCAGGGAGAAAATCCGCATGAACTTTTCGGCAATTGGCCCGATCTCCTGCGGCATTCCCGCTAAAGAGATGATTTCGTGGCAGTAGAGTTGCGCAATTACGGTCAGTAAGCCTGAAATAGCTATTCCTACAGTCAAGGAATTCGCTCCGATATTGCTCACTCCCCCTTGAGACTTTGCACCATATGCTTGAGAAACCATAGATACTGTTCCAATAGAAATTGCAGTGGCCAGTATCATGAGTGTCCAATAAAGCTGTCCAACATATCCGACTGCCGCCAGCACTTCAGTTCCCATGAATCCAGCGACGTAAACATCCGCAAGACCGATTGTGAAATGGAAGAACATGATCAAAATCATGGGCCATCCCATAGACCATGATTCCCGAATATAAGGAGCTATATCATTTACAAAGCGTCTTAAACTAAACATCAACTTTATCAATCCCGTAACCTAGTTTCATGGTCCGTGTGACCAATTGCAACTGTGAATTTAGAAACAGCCTCGAACCATGTTACTCAGGCTAGAAGTTACAATTTTGTAACAAATTAGTTTGTCTTGAATTTTTCGTCCGACATCCATATATTCATTCAGATTTGCCTAATTAAATGTTTAGAAACTATAATCCAGACAACTCACAATAAAAAGAGATAAGCTTCATGCCCAAGAGAACTGACATCAAATCGATTATGCTCATAGGTTCAGGCCCTATCATCATAGGTCAAGCCTGTGAATTCGACTATTCCGGCACACAGGCCCTAAAGGCTCTTAAAGAAGAGGGCTATCGCATAGTGCTTGTCAATTCCAATCCGGCAACGATCATGACAGATCCCGAATTTGCGGATTCCACATACATAGAGCCACTAAAGATCGACTTACTGGCTGATATTATCGCCAAGGAGAGACCTGATGCGCTTCTGCCGACAATTGGTGGACAAACAGCTCTCAATCGGGCGGTAGAACTTCATCGGGCCGGTATCCTTGAAAAATATGGAGTAGAGCTTATAGGGGCTGGAATTGAGGCGATAAATAAGGCCGAAGACCGTGAACTTTTCAAAATTGCAATGCAGAATATAGGAATGGATCTTCCCCGGAGCGGGTACGCCAGTTCGGTCAAAGAATGTTGGGAGGTTGCCAAAGAATTAGGATTTCCAAACGTAATAAGGCCATCCTTTACACTTGGTGGCACCGGTGGTGGGATTGCTTATAGCGAGGAACATTTTGAGGAGCTTGCTCGTTGGGGATTAGAATTATCTCCGGTAAATAGAGTCCTGATAGAAGAATCAGTGCTTGGATGGAAAGAGTTTGAACTGGAGGTAATGAGAGATAAAGCAGACAATGTTGTAATTATTTGCTCAATTGAAAACTTTGATCCTATGGGGGTTCACACCGGGGATTCAATAACGGTGGCGCCA
The DNA here is from genome assembly GCA_050176095.1 of Desulfomonilaceae bacterium. GTDB lineage: Bacteria > Desulfobacterota > Desulfomonilia > Desulfomonilales > Desulfomonilaceae > CAITZA01. The sequence goes on along the minus strand of JBFXII010000179.1, from coordinate 2,706 downwards.
GCCCAGACGCTTACTGATAAAGAATATCAGATATTGAGAGACCAGTCTATTGCCATTATTAGAGAAATCGGAGTCGATACAGGTGGATCCAATATACAGTTTGCCGTTCATCCAGAGACAGGTCGAGTAATAGTAATAGAGATGAATCCGAGAGTTAGTCGTTCTAGCGCGCTGGCCTCAAAAGCAACCGGTTTTCCTATAGCTAAAATAGCTGCAAAACTAGCAGTGGGTTATACTCTTGATGAGATTTCTAATGATATCACTTTGAAAACGCCCGCGTCTTTCGAGCCGACCCTGGATTATGTAGTTACAAAGATTCCGCGTTTTACTTTTGAGAAATTCCCGGGAGCAGATAACGGCCTAGGAACTCAGATGAAATCTGTTGGTGAAGTCATGGCGATTGGAAGAACATTCAAAGAATCTTTCCAGAAAGCCATGCGGTCATTGGAGACAGACACGTACGGTTTTGAACCGATCATGCCTCCGCAGGCAAGCAAGGAGGAAATACTAGCTGTCATATCCAAATCGACACCAAACAGGTTGTGGCAAATTGCTGATGCTTTTAGGCGAGGCGCTACAATAGATGAGATCTACCAGGCATCTTTCATTGACCCGTGGTTTCTTGATCAGATACGCCAAATTCTTGCAGAGGAAGACGAAATATCGTCTTCAGATTGGCTCAACGGGCCTGAAATAGGCGCTGAGCTAAGAAAAGTCAAATCACAGGGGTTTTCAGATGTGCGTATAGCCGCGCTCACAGATTGCGCTGAGCAAGATATCAGGAAGTTACGTCTCGATATGAATATCAAGCCCGTTTTTAAACGTGTAGACACTTGCGCGGCGGAATTTGAGGCGCACACACCATATTTGTATTCAAGCTATGATGATGAGGATGAATCCGGGGTTACAAAGAAACGCAAGATTATGATCCTTGGAGGAGGACCAAATAGGATAGGGCAGGGAATAGAATTCGACTATTGTTGTGTCCATGGGGCATTCGCCCTGAAAGAGGATGGTTTTGAAACCATCATGGTTAATTGCAACCCAGAAACAGTCAGTACGGACTATGACACATCTGATAGGCTTTATTTTGAGCCGCTAACACTTGAAGATGTTCTAGCGATAGTCGAAAACGAAAAACCCGAAGGTGTAATTGTTCAGTTCGGAGGACAGACCCCTCTGAAACTTGCAGTTCCTCTGTGGAATGCGGGTGTGCCTATTATAGGAACGTCACCGGACTCGATCGACCGAGCGGAAGATAGAAAGAGATTCAAGGAAATGCTCCTGTCGCTCGGACTTCATCAGCCTCCTAACGACATAGCGCATTCATATAATGAAGTAATGGAAGTGGCTGGCAGAATCGGATACCCATTGGTGGTCAGGCCGTCCTATGTGCTTGGTGGTAGAGCTATGGAGATAGTGCATGGCAAGGAAGATCTGGAACGTTATTTGACTAATGTTGTCAAGGCTTCGCCCGAACATCCGATCCTGGTGGATGGCTACCTAACAGGCGCGGTGGAAATCGATGTCGACGCTGTGTCTGATGGTGAGGGCGTTGTTATCGGTGGAATCATGGAACACATAGAGGAGGCCGGAGTTCATTCCGGTGATTCAGCCTGCTCATTACCGCCCTATAGCTTGGGAAGGTCGTATCTGGACGAAATAAGACGCATCACTCGGATGCTCGCTCTGGAACTAAAAGTCAAGGGCCTCATGAATCTGCAATTAGCTCTAAAGGATGGCGAAATATTTGTTCTCGAAGTGAATCCCAGGGCTTCCAGAACCATACCTTTTGTTTCAAAAGCTATTGGAAGGCCGCTTGCAAAAATAGGCGCAAGGGTCATGGCAGGTAAGTCTCTCAAAGAGCTAGATTTCACAAAGGAAATCATTCCAGATCATGTCAGCGTTAAAGAGGCTGTGTTTCCCTTTATTAAATTTCATGGTGTTGATGTTGTGCTTGGACCCGAAATGAAATCCACCGGTGAAGTCATGGGCGTCGACAAGGAATTCGGATTAGCTTATTTGAAGGCTCAGTACGCCACGGATTTTCCATTACCCAGGGGCGGAAAGGTTTTTCTTAGTGTCGCTGGCCGTGACAAAAAGGCAGCAGTGATAGTCGCAAAACGTATTCAGGAATGCGGGTACAGCTTCGTTTGCACTCAGGGCACCGCGGCTGCTTTGAGGGAAGCAGGGGTTCCCAGTACAATTGTATCGAAAGTTCACGAAGAAGGCGAAAGTGACGTAATAGATCTCATCAAGAGAAATGAGATATCACTTGTCGTTAATACGTCAGCTGACAAGAAGTCTTTCGAAGATTCTTTTGCCATTAGGCAGGCGGCTTTGAACCATAATGTCGCCTATTTTACAACCCTTGCCGGAGCGAATGCTTTCTCTTTAGGGCTCAGATCAATTTGCAGAGGAGCCCGCTTTGAAGCGAAGTCGCTACAGGATTATTATGAGTCTAACTAATTGATCATATAGCTCTTGTGTGATATTTGATGTCTATTGTTTATGGACGAGGGCGTGGTCATGAAAATTAGAAAAAGGGTATTGCCGTCGGGTTGGTATCCCTCCACAGCTCGAAACTGCGAATTTGACATCAGAAATTTCGTGAACGGATACAATCCTCCAGACGGGAAATGGATTGCCGGTATAGCCCCACACGCAGGCTGGTATTTTTCAGGTAGACCGGCAGCTAGAGTCCTC